>JALWRB010000207.1 GCA_027077875.1 Candidatus Heimdallarchaeota archaeon | reverse complement strand
AGAATGTTCTCGGGGATCCCGGGGCCAGTGTCTCTCACTTCGAGCTTAGCGAATGTCTTAACGTTGGATCCAGGGCTCAAGAGCACCGTGTTGTTCTTCTCAAACTCCCCCACACCCAACTTGAGTTTGATCTTCCCCGAGCTGTCTCCGATGGCATCTCTGGCATTGATGACGAGGTTGAGGATGACCTGCTGGATCTGGTAGCTGTCCACCAGTGTGTTGCAGCTCTCGCACAACTCGTACTCCATTGTCACACTCTTCGGAACTACGACGCTCAGCACCTTGTCCATGCCCTTGATCAGCTCTGCTATATCCACGGAGGAGACCACCTGCGGATGCGATCCTGAGAGCATCAGGAGCTCCTTGGTCAGGAGTCTCGCACTCTTGCATATCCCCACTATTGAGTGCAGATATTCCTCGATCTCAGATCCCGTACCTACCTTTGACATGGCCAGCTCTGTATTCCCAAGTATTGCCATGAGGAAGTTGTTGAAATCGTGGGCTATTCCACCACTCAGCACTCCGAGGCTTTCGAGCTTCTGGGAGTTGAAGAGCTGCCTTTCCACCTCCTCCTTCTCCTTCTCCAGACGTTTCTGAACCGAGAGATCTATGTTGAACGAGATCGCAACGGGTTTCCCGTCGATAACTGCTCTACTGGCGTAGATCCTCATCGGGAATTCCGATCCATCCTTCCTCCTGCCGATAGTGTCATATTTCGGCAGGATGTCAACATCGTCCTCCACCTTCTTGGCCTCAATACTCATCCTTCCCCTCTCAGCAGTGGACAGCAGATCATACCCTGCTTTACCCACGAGCTCCTCCTTGGAGTCATATCCAAAGATCTTCACCCCCGCCGGGTTCGCGTCGATGATACGGGTATCCTCTAGGATAAATATCCCGATGGGGGAATTCTGGAACAGTGTGCGGTATTTCTTCTCCGTCTCAAGTAATTTGTCCTCGGTTCGCTTGAAGTCGGAGATATCACTGGCAACACCAAGAGTACCCGTCTGCTCACCATCCACGTAGGTGGGGAATGTCGTGCTCCACATGTACACGTTGAAGACTTCCTTCTCCCCATCGACGTACTGTGCTCCCGTTCCAGAGAGCAACCTGCTGTCCTCCTCTCCATTCAACGCGATCTGGTGGTGCTCCAGCACCTCGGGAAAGTCCTTGTAGACATCGAATACGGACATACCGACCACCATGTCCTCTTCCAACTGTAGTGTCTTGAGAGCCCCGCCCTTGGACAGTGTGAACTTCCCGTCATTGTCAAGTTTCCAGAAGAGTACTGGCGACCTTCTGATGATCTCCAAGAGCTCCTGCTTTTCCAATTTCAGTTGTTTAATCTCTTCTTTTAACCTGCGAATCTCGTCCGCATCTACCATCGGACTAGTATAAATTGCGTACTATTTCAACATTTGCTGGGTGGCATTTTGTGATATTCTGCCCTCTGGGCTTATGTAGGCTATCCTAGTGGTGTAATGTAATAAAAATGTAATGGTCAAAAATAGATGGCACTAATCGTTCTTCTTCTTCCTTCGTAAAGAGGGAATGGCCACCAGTGAAATCAGTACTGCATAGATTTGCAGGGGAACATCCAATATATTGCTTTCAGAAGAAGTCGATACGATCGTGGGAGGTACCCACTCTGGAGGGAGATCCACCCAGTAGTTGATGACGTAGAAATTGTAGGAAAGCCCCTTGTGCACAACCGTCTGGTTGTAGAAGAGCATCCCAAAACTGTACCTATATGCATTGTACTCTCCTTCGTCACTGATGCTACCCACGTCTGCTTGGATGGCAGTGTTCTTCCCCACACTCGTCTCGTGGATTGCAGCATTTCCTGAGGTCAGTCCGTACCCTCCGTTAGGACCTATACCATTCACAAGGAATGTACCGTCAAACTTGTACTGCTCGGTAATCGTAGTGGAATATCCATTAGCGTCCTCTTCCGAGAGATCAATGCGGACACTGATTGCACCTCCTCCTTGACCCACGGTCTTGAGGGGACTCCGTAAGATTTTGGTACTTGCCTCTAAGGTAGCAATCTCATCCTCACGCATGTACGAGGCTACATCACCCGGTGTGTGACTGAATATATTCTCCCCGATGTCCATCTCCGTCTCATCGTTTTGGGCGTTGTAGTACTCTTTGGTCTCGATAAACATCGAGGGGTCCCGAGGAATATTGATCGTCATCTCTTCACCGATCATCTTCTCATCTGCAGCATCAAGGATCTTGTAGTAGAACACGTCGTAGCTGGCCGCGCTGTACAATACGAAATCATCGAGATATCCACCCGCAAATTCCTCGGTTACAGTGATGGTCCTCGTCTTGGTATTGGTGGTGGTAAACACTTTCTCGTATTCGTAAGTGAAACCAGCACCAACTTCAATTAGGTCAAAAAACTCCGGCTTGACTTGGAAACCGACAAACCAGTTGTACCCAGAAGAGACCTCGTTCCCGTCTGTCTCAGAGTTGGAGACTGCTTTTCCAAAAGTTGTTCCCGTCAGGGCGTAGTTCTGTGAGACTCCTAGCTGATTAGGGGGGGCAGCCGCAACAACTGCGATCTCTCCGGGGGTGGTGAATCTATCTCTCTGTCCGGTGAACTCCACCGTGTAGGCATCTCCATTGAAGTCTGCAACCGCTACTGCGTTGATCAACCTATCGACATTCTCACTGACATAGAAGTACTCCTCGGCCAAGGACGTCTCGTTCCACTCAAGAATTGACATGGCATGAGCAACTTGTGAATAGGAGTATGCCAACACGAATTCGTCGGTTCCATCGAGGTCTACATCCCCGAAGTCGAAAGAGGGGAAATCCCCGAAATAGTCCCCACCGCCGTCCGTGTATGTAAGTTGCTGCTCGAACACGATGTCTTGGTTCAGTCCCGAGAAGACAGTGAGGTATGAATTCTCAGTCAAATAGAAGAGTTCAGAGCTACCGTCCTTGTCCATGTCGTAGATCTTCATCCGGGGGGATTGTGACGCGAGGGTGGACGAAACTGGAGAGGTGTAGACAAGGGTGAAATTGGACTCGTAGGTCATGAGCACTGCCTGATTCTCGTCATGGAGGGCTATAACCAGCTCCGCTTCTCCGTCATTGTCCAAGTCGCCAATCGCAGGGCTGACTCCACTGACACCACTCCAGTTGATGGTTTTGAGAACAGTATAGTTCGCACCAGCGTCATCGAAGATCTTGGCATACACGCCTCCAACACCATCGGATCCTGAAATAACAAATTCGTCCCTTCCGTCGCCGTCAATGTCACCAAATGCTAGATTCTGCGTCTGGTAAAACTGGAAATTCAATGTACTGAACTGGACAAGCTCTGGAGCCTTGAACTTTATCTTGTACTTCAACGTCCCGTCAAAATTATAGGGGAGCTGATCAGCTAGACTAATTTTGTAGACCGTGTTTGTCTCCGATCTCTGAGCGGTGCCTATAGCCCCTTTAATTCCGTCGAGGTAGAATCCAGTCCTTGACTTAATAGTTGCATAGACGTTGGAGAAGAGCTGCCCGGTGAAGCCCTTTTCGGGATCACTGGCCTCGAAAGAAAAGATCTCATTCTCGGTCAGGGTATCGATATCTACGAACTTGGCCCCTCCCGAGCTAGTTGAGATGGAGAGGTACTTCCCGTTGCTGTCAAGAAGAGAGAAAGGTGCTCCGTAGAAGACTGTCCCAACATCACTTCTGTTGTAGGGATTTACCAGTGTGAACCTAAATTCCGACTCTGCCACTGTCTCTCCCCTGTTGTATGCGACCGTCAGACCGTTACCGGTCGAGAAGAAGTAGGACGAATGAGTCTCAGGGGTTCTCACGGATATCTCGTCTCCGTACTTAACCTGCCGGCTGGCGTTCGACATAGCGAGGTCATCGAATACCCAGATAGTGGGCACACCACCATCAAGGGCGTAGATAACAATCTCACTCATCGCGTCATCGTCCAGATTCGGTGTGATGACCTGAGGGATGAGATCGTAATTTGAGCCAGCTTGGTCACCACCAAAAGGCATGAGATAGTTATCCGCTAAGGTGGCAAAGGAGTTGGTGCTACCCCAAGACTCCATGACCTTTACCCCAATCTGAGGTAATCCATCCGTGTATCCGTTGGTGTAGAACACGGAGATAGCGTCCTGCCTGAGGTTCCCGTCCAAGTCTCCTGCCGCGATATTGGATGGACCCACATCGTCATCGGCTGTACCCATATTATCGAATCGACCAATAGCAAGGCTCTCCGTGAAGTTTGTGCCCTGCTGGTAGGATATTGACTGGAACCCCAGATCTCCAGGGAAATTGCTACTCGAGATACTGTTCCACTGCGAGATCAGGATGTCATCGGAACCAAGGATCGCTGACTTGTCGGTTCCAAGTGGGTTTGACACTTGGTCAAGGGCAGTGCTTGTGGCGGTGATTGGGTCGTTGGTGTTCCGAACCTCCCTCACGATCTGTGTGCCGTCGGGATAAACATCAATTACCTTGTAGTTGATACCCTCTTCGATGACATCTCTCTGACTGGCAGAGGATGATCCCGTGGGAATAAGCATCGAGAAGGTGAGAGTTAATAATAATAGTGCTGTGATAAATTTACTCTTCACTTACCTACCAAAGGTATAATTTTAATTAAATATTTATGATTTAATTATAGCAAACAACTATATAAAATAAATCAAATCACTTACTGAGTTATATACATTTGTATATTGTCTCGTGAGTACCCAAGGATCTCCGAGTTGCCATTGTATCTGTTGGTCAAGCCAATGAATTTATCTCCTACGAATCTCAACCGGGAATGATGCGATCTCTTCGAGAACTCTACCGTATAGGTACTGGCCCTAGCAGCTCACACAGCATGGCTCCTCGCACCGCGGGGCTGCGATTCAGGGAGAAGTACCCTAATGCCACAAAGTACCGCGTCACACTGTACGGAAGTCTCGCCTCTACCGGAAAGGGACATATGACCGATACCGCGATCTCAGGTGTGCTGAATGACCCTGAGATCATCTGGCTGCCCGACGAGGAGCTTCCCCTACACACCAATGGGATGCGGTTCGAGGCACTGGACGAGAACTTCGAGGTGATAGGTACTGTCGAGGACTACAGCCTCGGTGGAGGTGCTCTGCTCTCCGATCCGTCGACGGGTGATGTCTACCCAGAGTCCACCGATGAGGAGATCCTCGCAGTGGTCAAGGAGAACTTCGGGAACTACTGGGAGTACGTCATCGACCGGGAGGGTCCCGGGATCATGGAGCACCTCCGAGAGGTCTGGGCGGTGATGACCGACTCAATTGCGCGGGGTATCTCCAAGAGAGGGACGCTGCCCGGAAGACTGAACCTGCCGAGAAAGGCGAACTCCATGTACAGCAAGAGCAAGTTCCTCGAGCCCACGCTGCAGGAGAAGATGAGGACGGCAGCATATGCATACGCAGTCTCCGAGGAGAACGCGGCCGCAGGTATCGTTGCTACAGCTCCGACGTGCGGTGCATGTGGGGTGGTACCCGCCGTCCTGCGCTTCCTCGAGGAGAAGATGCAGCTCTCCGAGGACGATATACTCCACGCTCTTGCGACCGCGGGGCTCTTCGGCAACCTGATCAAGACCAATGGCTCGATCTCAGGAGCGTACGTCGGATGCCAAGGGGAGGTAGGTGCCGCGTGCGCCATGGCCTCCGCTGCAGCCTGCCAGCTCATGGGGGGCACCCCCCGGCAGGTCGAGTACGCTGCCGAGATGGGACTGGAGCACCACCTCGGCCTCACCTGCGACCCCGTGTACGGTCTCGTGCAGATCCCGTGCATAGAGAGGAATGCTCACGCTGCCCTGCGTGCGATCGACTGCGCGTACCTCGCCATCTTCTCCGACGGGGAGCACCACATATCATTCGACGACGTGGTCAAGGTCATGCTGGA
>JALWRB010000206.1 GCA_027077875.1 Candidatus Heimdallarchaeota archaeon | reverse complement strand
ATCAGGTTCTCAGCTCACTAGCGGCACAGGATTTATTCTCAAAGTCGGTAGGAAGTGCCCACTACACCGTCATTCCCCCTCAGGACGCATTAGATCTGTACATAGAGCGATTGGACAAGGAGCACAGCTTGCACAAGCAGGGAATACAGGAACTTTCAGGGCTGCTGAAGGAAATATGGCGGGGGTCAATAGTGGATGAGTACTCTCCAGGGGTAGAGCTTATACCCTATGCTTACATCGAGAACACCTTCCTCGATGCCATCAAAGATGCTCGTGACATCGTCTTCATCGCTGCTTCTTCGGACATCCCAGTAGTTGATTGGAAGAAGGCAGGAAATGCACTCTCAAATGGCTACGAGCGTAATCTGAAGGTGAGGTACCTTGTAAACAGTCGAGATGTTTTCGACCGACTGCAGAGGGTGTTCGAGAAATTTTCTCCGTTCTCTCAGATCCCGTTCGAGTTGAGGTACTCAGATGAACTGTCCGCTTCATTCGTCCTTGTCGACGAGAGGCTCTTCCTCATGTTTTTCGGTAAGGATCAGCAGAGCACTATGGTTCTGCACACCAGTAGCTCCCAGTTGAAGTCGACGTTCCGATGGTTATACGATAGGTTGTGGGAAGAGGGAGAACAGCCAAGTTCGAAATGATCTGTATATACCTATTAATTACTTGACATGACCGCCTAGCTATGGAGTGGTATCTACTCTTTCCTATAACAACAACGATCCTGTCTTTCTTCTTCTTCATGAGTGTGACGGAGCAGTACTTCAGGAAGAGAGGTCTCCACCAGCTGATGTGGAGCATCGCTATGTTCCTGTTCTTCATCACGGCGGGTGCAGAGGCTCTCGCACTGGGGATTGGTGAATGGATCCCTGTAATCTACCGCCTGTACTACGTCTTGGCTGCGATCCAAGTCCCATTCATGGGAGCAGGTGTTGTCTACCTCTTCGCTTCTCGATCAGTCATCAACGAGAAGAATTCTGCGATTGCCCTGCTCCTCCACGGATTCCCGTGGGTACTCTTTGGCCTGCTGTTCCTCCCACGAAGTCCCGTGTTCTGGTTGATCCTAATCCCGTCTGGACTTCTGCTCGGTGCAGCGATCATCTATCTCCTGCTCAGAGGGAGGTCGACAAAGATACGAGAGCTCTGGGAATCAAGGGTTGACGGCTACGTCTTTGCACACATCTTCATTGGGTTTAGTGTCTACGTCTTCATCATCATGAACTTCTTCGCATGGACTTTGCCCCTGAATCTCGAACTCCTCGCAAAGGGAGGTGAGATTTCAGGTACAGGTTGGGAGTTGACCAACGGTGACGGGAGAGCACTCGTGAGACTGTTCAGCCCCTTGCAGACCGTCCCTGGAGGGATTGCACTCATAGGAGGAGGTTTCTACTCTTACATCGCGTGGCAGCTTAGCCTGATACGCAACGGTGTCCGTGATTTCAAAATTGGTTTCTTCAATGTTCTGATCGCTGGAGGAGCACTTGTCCTTGGACAGGGGGCCTTCTTCTCAGGATTTGGATACTCCACCCTCTACATATCCGAGACGATTAGCGTTGCTATGATGTACCTAGGATTCCTCATGTCCGACAAGGTTGTGAAAATGAAGTTCTTCGATGCAGTCACTATGCGCTATCTCTGGGGAGGCTCAAAACAACTCGCGCATTAGATCAGACCGTTTCTTACTAGTTTAAATTAACCGAAATTCAGATCTGGGTGTGAAGACAATTTATCCGAACGTCGAGCTGGGCGAAGGTACGGTCATTGAGGACTTTTGTATTATCGGCATCTCGCCTAGAGGTAAGAACCTCCCCTTAGTCATCGGTTCGAACTCTACGATTAGAGCAGGGACGTATATATATGAGGGTAGCACAATTGGCGACAATTTCCAGACTGGGAACAAGGTGAACATCCGTGAGTCGAACGTCATCGGATCGAATGTGTCGATTGGAACTGGCACCGTGATAGAGCACCATCTCGAAATTCAAGACGGTGTGAGAATTCACTCAAATGCCTTTGTGCCGGAGTTTACTATTCTGAAAGAGAATGCGTGGTTGGGGCCTAATGTGGTGCTCACAAATGCTAAATATCCACGATCCCCTACCGTTAAGGAGAATCTCAAGGGTCCGACAATAGGGAAGGATACAAAAATAGGCGCGGGAACCGTAGTCCTCCCCGGGATCGAGATCGGTGACAACTGCCTTATTGGCGCAGGATCCGTCATCACAAAGGACGTACCAGCCAATTCTGTGGTAGTGGGGAATCCGGGTAGGGTTATTCGAAAGGTCGATGAGATTCCCGATAATCCGTACGGAAGTTAATGCGTTCGTCGCTATGCAGATATCAATATTGGTCCTGATTTATCTTACTAACAGTTGATTATAGAATTTGAATCACATGATTTGATAGTAATCTATATGATCTAAACTATTGACGAATTAGAACTGAATATGTTAGAGCTTTCTCTTCTTCCGGATTAGGACAGGGAGGACGAGAAGACCTGCAAGTACGCTGTATGGAGACAGGGGTAAGCCTGCAACATCAGTTACAGCAGGGGATGTGTCCAACGATGAGACTGTCGAGACCGATGTAACGGTCTGTGCAGTAACTTGCAGTTGAACAGTCTGCCTGAAGGAAGTTCCATTGTTCCATTTGAAGTCCTCCACGAATTTATTGAGAACACCTGAGCTTACATTGTAGACCATGGTCAGCGAGTCTTGCTGTAGATTGGGAATTCCTGAGGGATCGAGATCGATGGAAACGGTGAATTCACCACCAGAAATAGAGCCCGCTGCATTGAAGGGTCCGAACGGTACGTTGTTAGCGGCAGAGAATTCGAAGATATTATCGATCACAGTTCCGTTTGCAAACTCCACCCTCGTTGGGATGAGAAGGAAGAACAATCCTTCTAATTCATCATCCGTTGCGGTTCTGAAACCAGAACCCTCGTTGATCGTGAAGGCAAATTTCGTCAGGAGGTCACCAACCGTGGCTTGATTGACATCAAACCCTGTAAGATCGTCTATGACCTTAAGGTTGAAGACCGTACCGTTGTTCTTGTCACCGATTCTCATGTTAGAAGATTGACCGTTAACCTCGTGGAAGAAGATCCACTCGAAGACGTCACCCTTCTTGATATCAGAGCTGAAGAAGAGCTTTCCATCAAGGGGCATTGGAGGCTGTCCCCCTATGAGGTTGAACTCTGCAACATAGACCGTACCATTGGTGTACGTCATCTCAAATCCGAGTCTTTGCATCACACCCCTGTTGGCGTCGTAGTCCACATAATTTCTCTGAGTTCCAATCACATTGTTGCTGGAGTCAGTGATGTCGAATGAGAATGAGACATTGTAGAAGGGTCCATTGAGCGTACCTACAGCCCAATCCGGAAGGGCAATCCCGTTCTGTGCAGCGTATACCAAGTAGTTATCGATAACAGTACCGTTACCGTAGTCCACCGTCAATGCCCTGATAAAGTTCGGGAATGAACCGTCTATATCACTACCCCACTCGCTCTCTGTTATTGGATTTAGAGCGCCATTCGTTTCTCTAGAGATCTGGACGTACTGGAGGACATCATTGTACGTGGTTGATCCATCCATCTGTAATCCGTTGAGGGCTTGAATGATCTCAAACACCATGAAGCTTCCACTTTGCATACCGTAGGGACCGGGAGCATTGCTCTGAAGCACACCGTTCAACTTGGAGGTGTACAGCCATTTGAAGACTTCCCCGACACCGATGGGGTTGGAGTAGACATTCTTTCCGTTGTTTCCAGAATTGCCACCAGAGCTGTTCTGTCTGGCCCTGATAATCGACTCGACTGTTGTTCCATTGGTGTATGTGTCAACCATGATCATCTCGATGAGTGCACCAGTGTTGATATCATACCTAACGGTTGAGGTTGCTGTACCAATAGTTGTACCATTTCCATCGTCGATCGTACTTGTGGATGATGCAGTGTACTCATTACCTGCAATGGTACCAGCATCAAAATTTCTCAATTCACTGCCAGTCGTATAGAGATAGTCGAAGTAATTATCAGCTACTGTTCCATTCTGATAGTCAACCCTCAGGGGCTGTAGGAATATCGGGATGCTCGAATCTACATCTGAGAAGAATGTGTCCATCGGGAATGATGATCCACCGAATTCTCTGCGGATATCAAAGATCGTCTGAACCTCTGCGTATGTAGTGGTATCGGAGATCATGAATCCATCTGGATTCGAGATCACATCAAACACAATAACCGATCCATTCTCAAAACCAAGTTTGGGATCTGTACCCGATACCGATACCGAGTTCTTAACATACATTGTGTCCCATGAGAAGCTGTTACCCATTACTAAAGCATTCGTGTAATAGAAGATTGGAGAAGCACCAGATCCGCCACCACCAGAGCCCGCAGGCGTAAAGGAGGTTAGGTAAATCCTATAGCTATAAGTCGTTCCATTTGAGTAGTCAATATCCCTATAAAAGGTCTGCATGACACCCGTTGATGCTTCAAAGATGACCGAGGTGCTAACTGTTGCAGTGACAGAGCCAGATGCATTCATCGATACCTGATCGTAAAAACTTGCACTTATACCATCGTAGTAGGTAATCTTACCGAGTCCGTCGGCATTAATATTGGTTCCATTGGCATCGGTGAAGAAGTCACTGTAGACTGTACCATTCTGGTAATCCCACTGGTTAGGGAAGAAGAATAACATCAGAGAGAGAGGATCAGCATCAAATGACATTGGATTGGACACACCCCCAATAGTCTGTGTGAAGCTCACGACAGAATCAATAGTTGATCCAGATGTTGTGTTGGTGAGCGTAATGGTACTCATATCAGCAATTACATCCCCCCTGATTGTAGAGCCATTAGTATATCCAGGTAGAAGAGGGTTATTATTAACAAAGAAACCGTCTTTTAATTGGTAGACGTCCCATGTTGCAGAATCTCCGGGTTGGAGATTGAGGTTATATACCCTCTGAGCATCCACACCTACTGCTGTTGAGACAGTAATAGAAGAAATGACCAGAAGGGACATAACTAATATTGGAAGTGAAAACTTTTTCATCTCCATAGGCT
Source organism: Candidatus Heimdallarchaeota archaeon (assembly GCA_027077875.1). Classification (GTDB taxonomy): domain Archaea; phylum Asgardarchaeota; class Heimdallarchaeia; order Heimdallarchaeales; family Kariarchaeaceae; genus S139-21. The sequence continues at coordinate 838 of JALWRB010000206.1, read as the reverse complement.
ACATTTGCAATCCTATCATATTAATTTTCTATAAAATAAATACATGCATCTTTTACTAGCTATACATAAAGTTATTTGATGGGCAAATTGCATAATAGGAGACTAATGCTTTTTAGAAAAGATAATTCCATGTAGATAATAAATAATAGCAATATTGAGAATAATTTGTAATATAAATTTGTCAATAATATAGTAATCTTTACCAATATGGAATGTATACATCACCGACCAACTATATTTTGTATACCTACTTCTGCGATTAAGTTATCGAAAAATATTGTCAGATTCAGACATGACAAATTTACAGAGAATATCCACAATTCACTTTTAAATACCTCAGTGAAAATTCAGAATAATTGACAATATTTCAGAGAAGATTTATAGACATATTCCAGCAAGTACCTGTAAAAGTTATCTTTCCATCTCTGATATTTTTCCTAAGTCATATTTTTTCATCTGACCTAATCCACTCGATCAGTTTATATGATGCCGTTTCGATCAGAGGACATGACAAAAGGCAAGTTCAATATAATTGTGAACAGTTACGAAAGCAAGCCCAAAGGAGCGGGGCCGTTCCCCGCCATCGTTCTGTTCATGCATGCTCACGGACTGGACGACTCATCAAAAAAGGTCTGTGACGATCTTGCGGAAGCGGGGTATATAGCAGTTGGAGCTGACGGGTATCTCAATGGTACGTATTCCTTCCAGACCAGGTCTGACGAGGCGGTCTTTAAGTCTGCAGATCTACTTATGCATACGCTGAAGAACAGAGAGGACGTAATTCCTGACAAGATAGGTGTGATTGGGTTCTGTATGGGAGGGCGACATGCTTACCTCT
>JALWRB010000205.1 GCA_027077875.1 Candidatus Heimdallarchaeota archaeon | reverse complement strand
TAAGGGCATTGCAGACAGAATTCTCTTTGCCTCATTTGGTATCTACGAGATCCTGATCATAGCCATGACCTTCATGTATTTCATCTCTGGATGGCTCCTAGACGTACTCTTCGGTGTGAAGAAGGTGACAGATCCGGACGTCTTGGCCAAGGTGCAGGAGGTAGCTGACAAGATGGGGATCAAGGAGGAGCTCAAAGTCGGATTCGTTCAAGCACCGATACTCAATGCTTTCGCTTATGGGCCATTCATAGACAAGCGTATATCCTTCATAGCCTCTGATCTCAATCAGTTCTCAGACTCCGACATCAGGGGTGTCGTTGGCCACGAACTCGCCCATGCTACAAAGAACCACACACTCATCCTCCTCCTGATCAGTGTCCTAGAGGTTCTTTCCAAGAAGGCACTGCTACTTCCCGCAACCTATTTCGATTATGCGTTTAACAGTAGCGGGCTGACCGTCAGTCTCCTGTGGTACTTCATCATCAACTACGGTCTTGTCATTGTCCTGTATATCTTTGTCCGAGCTTTGGAGGGTCACGCGGACAAGGTGACCAAAGAGGTAGGATACGGTGAGGATCTAGGTAAGGCCCTGTTTAGGTTGGAAGGATTCTACCAAGGGGTAGCCTCAGATTTCGGTATTTCGGTGAACCTACTGACCAATAAACAGTACACACAGGCAGAGCGAGAGAAGTTCACCGCAGCTGCAGGAAGGAGAATCTATCAGGAATTCCTCTCTCCAACTCGTAGCCAAGCATTTTCAAACATCCTCGTCTCGCACCCGAGAACAAGTTACAGGATAACCGCTCTCATCAGAGACGACCTCTCCCCCATGAAAGCCGCGTTTCTTCCATACAACATCTTGGGCCTGTTCAAGCGTAAGGCCTCCATAGAGATGATCCATCAGGTCAGACAAGATGCCAAGAAGCTTCTAGACGAGACCTTCATAGCAGACTACTCACCGGACGCGATAAAAGAGGTCGCTAAGTTCAACCCCCTGACCGAATACTATAACCAGTTGATCGGGAAGAATGTTCTCGCCTACGATCCCTTGAATAAGGTAGTTGAGGAGGGAGAGGTTGAGAGACTAGAACTGACAAACTCTGTCTCGACACCAGTCAAAGCGATAATCAATGGCAAAGAGTTCCTCATTGGGGACTATTCCCTCAAGGAGTACTCGACGGAGACATTCGTCCTCAAGCATGGAGAACTCTTTACTCCAGAAAGCTACAAACTTGACGATAAGAAGGGCCTGATTCTAAGCGGTAAAATCGATGGTAAGCAAGGAGAGGTAAGCTTCGAGAATATGGGTATCCCAATTTCATTCCTCAAAGAGAGGGAAGGTAAGGAGATTTTCTTCTACCATCACGGATCGGCGGTACTCGGAACAGTTAAAGAATTCGATGTGGAGGAGTCGTGGGAAGATGGTCTGATAGTGATCGATACGCCCGAGGGTGAGATGGAGTTCAACACTAACGAATTGGTCTATGACTTCAAACCCATGGGGATCCAGTTCAGGAGGGAAAAAACCCCTGAGCAACTAGATCTGCTCAAATTCAACATCGATAAGAAGGTCTCGATCTACACCAAGGAAAACTACGATGTACCCCTTGATGGTATTCTTAGATCGGTCACGGAGGATACTATTGAGATTGAGAACAGGGACGGGCTACAGAAATTTGATATGAAACTACTGGAGTTCGTCACACTCTACGAGAACACCTTCATGCTCTACCTAAAAGACAAGCTCTCTTTCTTCGACAAATTTGGGCTCTGGTGGGCAAATCGTAAGAAATTTGTAAACATCAATTAAGTGGATCAATTAGTTCAAGCACGCATAGTAGCAGCCCTCGCTATGATCTTGTTGCAGACATTTCCTGGTGAGAGTCCATACTCTTCATGCAAAGTGTTTGGAGTGATTTCCAATCCCTCAGTACAGGTGATGTCGAGTTTTACATCCTTTGTTATCACGCCAATCCTCTTCGTCTCCGTTGTGATCTCTAATATTCTCAGGGACTTATTGATCTGTGGGTAACCTGCTAGCTCAAGGATCAGCTCGATACCGAAAGAGTTGGAGATCATCCTATCTTGAGTTCTCACCCTCTCCACTCGATCAAGAGCCGACCTGACCTGCAGTTCACAGATTATCTTGTCCAGATCAAAGAAGCATACATCCGGACCAAGTCCGAGGAGGTACTCCTTATCCCGAAGTGGGTCGGCAGATCTAACCGTGAAGAACCTGTAACTCATAACTCACGGAAGAAGTCCGTGAATTAATACTTCTTCTTTGAGACATTCTTAATCACCGAGTTTTTTATATGATTAGAACCATTCAATCCTGTGAGCTCAAGTCCCTATAGAAGGATATTCGAGGGTGATCTTCCCAACTACGACACAAGTGATTTGAGACCCGAGCACGAAGGATTGGACAAGGCTGCTCGTCAGCTCTGGCCCCATATCCCAGACCAGATAAAAGATATCATCTACAGTTTCGCAATTGAGCTTTTTGACGAGCAGAATCGTCGGAAAGTGACCCACGTTAAAATCGGAGATTTGAACCTAGACATCAAGAAGCTTCAGAATGAGAAAACGGTCTTGGAGGGGAGCATAGATGAGTTGAACAGCATCAATGCACGGTTGAGACTAGAAATAAAGTCCAACATGGATCTGAATGAGAAGCTCAAGTGGAAGGTGAAGTCCTTGGAGCTTGAGTTGAAAGAGCTGGGTAATAAGCTTACGATGTCAATGAGGGAGAACTTCGAGTTGCGTAAGGTGTTAGACGATTCAGAGGTAACAGCGATGCAACCCAACCTTGAGATCGAGGAGGAATTTAAACGTGTGTTCGAGGAGAAGGAAGCACTTGAGAGAGTCAATGCCAATCTTAAGTCGAGGATCCAAGAACTTGAAGAAAAGATTAAGGCTCAACCACGGGCAAAAGAGAAGCAGATTGCCCCCAATAAAGAGTTGATAAAGATTGATCTTAACCAAGAGATCATCCAGAAACTGACTGCGGAGAAGGCATTTCTTGAGGAGAAGATTATTGAACTGCTTACCAGTAACAAGAGGACCTCAGCACTCGTGAACATCATGATTGAGATGAGGAAGCAAATGATATCGCTTGGAGGCAATTAAGATTTCATCTTTTTCCCGTAAGTTTATTTAATGTCAAGTTCTATTAAGGAACTAAGTATGAGTATCCCGTTACCCTCCGTCCATGGTGACAAAAAAGAGTATAAGTCAGAATGTGAACTTTATGATGGAAACGCAGAAAGTAGTGGTCTATGCTATGGATGGGTCACCAAAAACTCTACATGTATGAGAAGGGACGATGACATTGCCAAAGCATGCGATGGCTATGGAAATATCAATAAATAATCTAAACCTAGAAAAGTTTCTTCAGGTGCTCTAGCTGGTCCTTGACCTTAGCGATAACCCTGTTAGTCTCTGGGGGATCATGCAGAGTTCCATCGAGATGTACAGGAGTTGCGGTCTGGAATAGGGGAATATAGAATTTCTTGAGCTCATTCACCGTATCGTGAAGTATTGCACTCCACTGACCTTTCCAAATATCATCCACGTATTTGGCCCTGACGAATGACCCGAAGAATGGTCTGTTCTTCCTGATGGTGATGGAGATGGTCATGTGCATGTTGTCCCTCTCGATGTGACCGAGAAGGACGTTCTCCATCTCACCGAGGGCAGCAACTTTTGCTGCGTTCTTCCCTATGTTGAAGTTAGTCAGGATATAGACAGTTGTACCATTCTCTGCAGCTTTCTTCAGCTTCTTCACATCGATGACATCAGGGTTCTCCCTAATAATCAGAAGGAAAGACTGAGTGTCTGCCCTCATTTGGCTGTGGTACACAAGCAAGCTTGAGGTGAATCTGAGTTTTGTCGTCCTGTCCTCGTCCTCAATCGTGAACTTCTGGAGCTTAGTCTCGTTTGCATCATTGGTGAGGAGCTGTCCTATCACCGCGAAGAGGAAGTATTCGTTTAGCTTTCCAGAAATTCTTACCTTGTTGTTGATGAGTAGGGAGGGGACATTCTCGACATTGGCCTCCTCGAGTTCTTCCCTTACTGCCCTGTCGTTGAAGTCCATAATCTCGACCTTGAGATCCTTTGAAGAGAAGGAACTCTGGATGTCTAGAATGAACTTCTCTAGCGGATCTTCCATGGACCCTTTTTTGTTGACGTATGCTTTAAAAGTGAGCATCTACTAGAATATCTCTTCTAGACCCTATATAAGTCAATTTTAGAAACCTTTAAGACCCTCGTTTTCACGATCGATTTTTCACTATTTATTGATCAATAGTACATGCGTTTTTCGTAGTATGACTGTGTAACAATTAAGAATTCCCACAATTTGGAATGATCGTCTGGTGTAAAAATATATTTGTGCTCTTATATAACTTGGAAATCACTTTGCTTTCTTGGACTTGTCGAGAAGTTTGGAAAGGGTATTTTTCAAATGACCCTCAACCCCTGCCTCACTCTTCCTACCAAGCATTCCACCCAGTTTGTCCTTGATAATATTGGCACCGAGCTTTAATGCATCTAACTTGTAGTCCACCTTACCCTGCACTATTGATAGGACAAGTAACTTCATGTCCTCGTAGGGAGGTAGCCATTCAATCCTCATGATATGTGGATTTGCATAAGCCCTGTAGCTCGGGACGAAAAAGAAGAGGATCATGAAGACCAAGTAGATCGCAGTGTAAGCAAGAATAGTAACTTCGTGGGAGATCAGCGACCAAGGAAGATCCTTCTGAATCGAAAAGTTGGATAGCACACTATACTCTTGGAGTCTGAACTGCATAGTTGTAGCGTGGTATCCGATAGCAGAACCGAGGATCATGAGGAACACACCATTGGGGGAGAAGAGCTTGATTATCGGATTGGATTTTCTATCTTCCTCATTCTTCTCGTCTATACCCGCATCGTCGAGATAGTCCTTCGTTGTACTCGCAGCTTTGTGGACTGCAAAGATGACCATGAAGAGGGTAAGAACAAGGTCGAGGAGTCCACCCTGCTGACCCGTCTCATTTCCAGACATCAACTGGAAGATGAGGTACATTCCCCTGATGGTTCCTATCACATAGAACCATGACAGAGTTGTGAAGAACACATCACCCTTGTTCTGTATACCCAGACTGGGAAAGATATTGACGATACCTGCAAGGACGATGACCCCACCAAGGAATATCTTAATACTCGATCCCTCTTGTATTCCGAGATTCAGAAGCATGAGTCCCAGAACGACATTCACGATCGTGATGAAGAATACCACACCCCCGAAAAGAACCTTACCGTCGTCCTTGTGCTTTCCGAGGAAGAGTATCCCTCCGAAGACCGGGTTACCCAAAAAGTCCCTGAAGAAGGAGTACTGCGAGATAGCTCCTAGAACAATCCAGAAGAGGAAGAGGAATGCAGTCATATACTGAATATATTCTTGACTTATGATTCCGTCATTGAACAGGAAGGCAAATAGTGCGCTTAGACTGACAATGCCTAAGATCTGAAGACCTCCATGCATCCTTCCCAAGATTAATCCAGTGATGAAGAAAGACACGCTCACTGCGACTTCAATTGATAGAAATAATCTGATATTCTCAGGTGTACCATATTCAGAACTTCCTCCGACTATGATGACGAATGAGTTCATGGCTACAATGATGAGTCCAGTCAGCGTGAACGGCAAGTACCGCTTAGTGAAGAGAGTACGTATACCACTTGTGAGGACGTGCCTTGTAAAGTCACTAATTGCGCTCTCAATATAGGTCATGACCTGCCTTCCACTCCAAGAACTATAAGCCTTCGCTGTACTATAATCTAAATTTGAAAAAAAGACTATCCCTATGGGAGCACTTTACGAAGGTGCTTGATGAGGGTCTTGACATTTAATTCTCTGAGACCTGGTGCTTCTCTGGTATTGGTAATCACCAC
>JALWRB010000204.1 GCA_027077875.1 Candidatus Heimdallarchaeota archaeon | reverse complement strand
ACCAGCTCAGACAACAGTATGAGAAAATACGACGAGAGATTGACCTACTGGAGAAGATCCTATTCTACAACCCTAAGTACAAAATCATTGAGGTGCTCGCACAGCACCCTCATGGGATCACGGTAAACGAGCTTTCGGATATTATGGACAAGCGGAATGACGAGATCGAGGATCTGCTCAGGGAGCTTGAAAGGAGTAACTTTGTTGAGACCGATGGCTACATCTACCGCCAGATGATCAAGTACCCTGAGGCTTATACAGGATAATTCTGTAGCTATCATTTTTGTACACTGTAGAGATCGTAGTATTCATCCTGTGATCCTAGCGGATATAAAACCTGTAACAAGTCTTAGAAATATGACGTTCATTGACCTGTCCCATGAATTCTATCAGGGAATGCCCGGATTCAGAATGCACCACCCTGAGACCGGTGAAATCACCGAGTACTCTGCGAAGATTTACCCTTTTCTAACAAGGGAGGAGACTGCACCTTACTTCACGGATAATGTCTCATTTGAGATCACACAAGTAGAGTTTCAGTCTTCGCTGGGAACTTATATCGATTCCCCTTTCCATCGATTTCCTGGTAGGGCAGATATCTCCGAGCTGAGTCTGGATCAGGTAATTGGAGATGGAATTGTTATTGACTGCTCATTTGCAGAACCCGAGCAAGAAATTTCTCTTTCCGATATCCCATACCTCTCCGAGATTATGAACCGCAATTCTGGGATCAGCCAGAAGGTGATATTGTTCAATTTTGGATATGACCGTTACTGGGGAGGTGAGGAATACTACAAACAGCCCTACATTTCCGAGGAGGTGATTGAGGCTCTTGTGGATAATAGAATTAAACTAGTCGGTGTAGACACGATAAATATTGATGGGACAAAGGTAAAACACCGCCCAGCCCATTCCCGATTTCTGGACAACGACATCCCTATCGTTGAGAACCTAAGAGGGCTCCACAATTTACTTGGGCGGAGATTCCGGTTCTTTGCCCTCCCCGTCAAGATGAGGGGTGCTGCTGCTTTACCTATCCGAGCAATCGCAGAGTTACTTGATTGAATACAATCCCTTCCAGAGATCTATCTAAAGTCCTCTGGAGATGACTAATCTCTGGATATCGTTGGTTCCCTCATAGATCAGGGTTGCTTGGATATCCCGGTGATATCGCTCCACGGGGAGTTCCTTGGAGAATCCCATCCCACCGTGTGTTCTGATTGCGCCTGCGGTTATATCGAATGCTGCTTCGGTAGAAAACGCCTTGGCGATACTACTCTCTACGGTATGCCTCATACCTTGGTCTTTCATCCATGCTGCCCTCCGGGTGAGGAGCCTTGCTGCGTCCAACTTCATTCTCATATCTGCCAGTCTGAATCCCACCCCTTGGAATTCCCCGATGGGCTTACCGAATTGCTCCCTCTCTTTGGAATAGCTGACCGCAGCATCGAAGGCCGCTTGTGCGATTCCCAGAGCTTGGGAAGCAATACCGATCCTACCAGTGTCTAGACTCTTGAGTGCTATAGATAGTCCCTTGCCCTTCTCACCTATTCGATTCTCTATTGGCACTACTACGTCGTCGAAGTATACCGCACTTGTGTGACTCCCGTTCAGTCCCATCTTTTTCTCGGGAGCATTGATCTTCAGTCCTGGGGTGTCTTTCTCTACGACAAAAGCAGATATACCTCTGCTCCCGAGTTCTGGATTCTCCTTGGCCATAACCAAGAATATACCTGAGTGGGCTGCGTTAGTTATCCACAGTTTCTGACCATTGATACGAACACTGTCCCCTTCGACTGTTGCTGTCGTCTTCAAGGATCCTGCATCACTACCAGCACCTGGTTCGGTGAGACAGAATGCCCCAATTTCCTCGCCTGTTGCGATCTTGGGAACCCACTTCTCCTTCTGTTCTTCGTTCCCCTCCCTCTGGATGGCCAAACCTACCATAGTGGTCACACTTGTTATAACACTGGTGGAAGCACATGCCCGTGCGATCTCCTCAAGGGTCACGGAGTAGGCCATGGTCGAAGCACCCGCCCCCCCGTACTTTTCGTCAAGTATCGTTCCTAAGAGACCTAGCTCCGCGAGTTCCTTGAGATTCTGCTCAGGCCAGAGACTCTTCTCGTCAACCTCCACGGCCCTCTTCACAAACTTCTCTTGAGCCAGATCCCTCACGGTCTCCTGAATCAGTGCGTCTTCTTCGCTTAATCTGAAATCCACAGGTCAAATTTGTTGGCAGAAATAATAAGATTCGGGTTCTCCTCTGTCCGAACATTAGAGGTAGTTCTGGATGAGGACAAGGATGTAGAAACCCGCGAGGAATACTGTATGTCCCCCTCTGAATGAAATTGTGGCATTCTTTACAGTCGGTTCTTGGAAGAACTTGACACTGGTGTAGAGGAAGTAAGTTGTAATGACAATGAGGTATATCGATGAAACGACCACTGCAGTTCTTGAGAAATACATGTAGTAAAGGACATAAGCGTAGATCACCGTGATGATGGATCCAGCCAAAGTTGCTGTAGCGGTCTGCCTCATTCCCCACACAACAGGAAACATCGGTATCCCTGCGTTTTTGTAGTCCTCTACGTTCTTGCCACTCATAGCGAATGTATGAGAAGGTGTCCAGATGAAGACAAGGAGCCCAAGGAGGAGTCCTTCAAGGGGGAGGTAACCAAGCTCAGAGGTGTAACCTATCCAGACTGGAGTCGGGCTGATAACACCACCCAAGATAGTGCTCCACACGCTGGTTCTCTTCAGCCACATGGAGTAGAGGAAGATGTAAAAAAGGTCTGCAAACAAAAGGAACATCGCCGTCACAAGATTGAATCTGATGAAGGCTATCGTGACGGAAAGTACTACCAGAACAATACCGTAGATGAGTGTCTTCGTGGCTCCCACCCTGTGTAAGCTTGCTCTATCGGCTGTCCTGTCCATAATTTGATCTATGTCTCTGTCAATGTAGTTATTTATTGCCATTGCTCCACCGGAGGCAAAGTAACCCATGATGAAGAATGTGAGTATGTCAAATATCCCAATCCCAGGATGCTTTGGGATGAGGTAGGCGACGATTCCAGTTACCGATAAGAGCATGATAATCTTTGGCTTTGTTAGACTGATGTAGTCGTGGATAATTATCTTTACAGAATTCAACAGATTTCAAGTCTCAATATATTTCAGACATTTAAACGATATTTTTGGAAACTACAAAAATCAGATTTGAAAAGGTGGTGAAAAAATTGCAGGACACAAAGATTCTGCTGATACATGTTTGTAGTTCACTGAGAGGATAATCTTCCGTTAACATCCAATTAGAAAGTGTATAGTCTGTAATTGGTTTAAATCCCAATGGATGGCTCGTGACAAATCTTCGGTAATTTCATAGAATTCGAATAGAATACTATACGGAATGATAGTGTATTTCTATCTCGATGTGGGTATTTCGAAATAATATAATTCTGACATGTCGGAAATATAATACCTATTGTATATTAAATTGGGGATTCAAGCTATATCTGCTAATATTTAACCACATTGGTGGCAATAATACGATAATTGTAGGTTGATTTTGGAATAATGTAAATTGTGCGTTTGGGGCTTCCTGACTATGCAGAGCAAAAAGGCGAACTTCCTACAACAGATTTGTTTAAATGTCCTGAATATTACTATCCATTATGTCAGTTATATCTAGGTCAACAGGCCGTGCTGCTAAGTTCATCTTGGCCGTTACTGCCTTCCTGGGTTTGAGGTCTGCCAGCGCGGGAGGCTCGAACTTTACTCCTGGCTTTGTTAAGACCATGATGTTACAGATCATCCTTTCAGTTGTTATCCTCGGAATTGTCCTCTTCATGCTCATCACATTTGTGAAGAAGTACAACGTAAAGAACGAGAATGCGAATAGAGAGGGTGAACTGAATGAGACGAAATTTGAGATTGGCTGGACACTCGGTGCCGCTGCTATCGTCATTTTCCTCTTCGTTGCTTCCATTGGTCCCACTCAGCAGATTTACAACCCTGCAGGGATGGACAATGTAGAAGAGACGATCAGGGTAACAGGAGGAAGAGACTTCTCATGGACCTTCACCTTCGAGAATGGCTCTTCGTACAAAGCGAACAGTGCCAAAGGATTTAACGGTACTCAGATAAGGAACGAGGGAAATGGTAGAATGTACTCCCCCCTCTATCTCAAATCGGGTGTAATGTACAAACTTGAGATAACAGCTGAGGACAATTCTCAGATCCATAGCTTTTTTGTCTTCGATCTGTCCATCAAGTCTGATGCTGTACCCGGCGTGATCAACCCAATCTACCTTCAGGCTGATCCTGGGACCTATTGGGGTACATGCGCAGAGCTCTGTGGATCTCTCCACTACAACATGCTCTTTGTGATAGTTGTGAGGTAATTATTATGGCGACAGAAAAAGAATTTCCTATATCATTTCTCAAGAAACCCAAGCATCTTTTTGGAACGTTAGACCACAAGGAGATTGGGTTGCTCTACCTCATCTTTGCGATGATCAATATTGGTATCTCAGGGTTCATGATCCTCACGGTACGAACCGAGCTGTTAACTCCAAAAGTGGATTTCGTTGACGAAAAGAGCTACCTTTCCCTATTTACAATCCACGGTCTATCGATGATCTTCCTCGTCGTTATGCCCATTGGTGCTGGATTCGGGAATTATCTAGTCCCTAAGATGATAGGAGCTAAAGACCTGTACTGGCCAAAGTGGAACAACTTCGCCTTCTGGATGCTTGTACCGGCGGCGTACTTCACTTATACTGGTAATGCTGGTGTCGGATGGACCTTCTACCCTCCCCTGTCAACACAACCCGGTGAGATCCAAGCGGTGAATATAACTATCATCGGTCTCCTCTTTGCTGGAACTTCGTCGGTAATTGGGGCCATCAACTTCCTCCTCACAATATCCATGATGAGAAAACCTGCCCTTGGTTGGTTTGATCTCGACCTCTTCACATGGTCGATAATCTTCACCTCTCTGATCCAGATGATTGCGACACCGTTCATAACAACTGCTCTGGTTATGCTGTTATTGACCAATGCGACAGGGGCGACGTTCTTCCTAGCTTCTGCAGGCTCTGGACCTGTACTTTTCCAGCATGTATTCTGGAGCTACTCACACCCTGCGGTATACATTATGATTCTCCCCTCGATGGGGTTGACCTCTATCATTATTGAGAGATTCTCTCAAAAGAAGATTTTCGGGTACAAGAGCATGGTCTATTCGATGGCGGCAATCGGACTTCTTGGCTTCATCGTCTGGGGTCACCACATGTACACTGTTACCATCGGAACCTCCCCCAATTGGTACTTTACACTGGCTACATTCTTCATAGCTATTCCGTCTGGTATCAAGACTTTCAATTGGTTAACTACCATGTACAAGAGCAGACTAGTGATAGATGTGCCGCTCCTGTACTCACTGGGTTTTGTCATCGGTTTTGTCCTCGGTGGGATTTCAGGGGTGATGGTAAATACCATCCCCATTGATGTCGTCTATCAAGATACCTACTTTGTCGTCGGACACTTCCACTTCATTATCATAGGTGGTGCGGTCTCCACAATCATGGGTGCACTATATATGTTATATCCCAGCGTTACAGGAAAGATGTACAACAAGGAAATTGCCATCTGGCAGTGGATAATTTGGATGCCCTCCTTTATTCTCACTTTCATGGGGATGAACATAGTAGGTGCTTACGGAATGCCACGCAGGTATGTTGGCTACGCAGGTCTCCCATACCAGAGCGAATTGACCTTCTGGCACAGGGTGACAACAATCGGAGCATACGGACAGGCAATAGCTTTCACGTTAATGTTTATCAATTTTGTCTACAGCGCGATCAAGGGGGCTCCCGCATCTGAGGGTACTTGGGATATTGAGAACCCTGCCTTCTGGCCATTGGAGGTGAAAGAATGA
>JALWRB010000203.1 GCA_027077875.1 Candidatus Heimdallarchaeota archaeon | reverse complement strand
TGCTACCGCTGTATGGGATTGTGGTAGTGTGGTACTCAATTGATTGCGACATGGTCGCAACCCATGAAATTGGCAGATGAGATCGAGCGTACAACCATCACGGTCTCAGTCCCCGGAGTATACCAAGGAAGGTCACGGTGGAGGTGATATCAGATGCGGCCCGAGGAAGGATCTGCTGTTCGAGGAGGAACTTGTCCAGTTCGAAAGCCTCCTGCCTCCCCTCCTCTGTGAGGAATCCACCGAGATCAACGATATCCAAGGCGTGACGCCTTACGGTCTCTGCAAGCTTCAGAGACTTGGCCTTGAGTGTGTGATCAGTGATTTGTGACATGAGGGTGAAGTAGGTGTGGTTGATAGCCATGGAGAAGTTTGATTTCTCATTCCAAGCTTCGGAGAATGCCTTCCATCCCTCCCCGAAAGTGAGCTTGTAGTTGTTGGAGATCTCCTCATACAGGACATTGTTTGTCGCATTGGCATTGAAGTAATTCTGAAGGTTAATCTCGTTGTCCAGTATGTTCTCGATCATCTCGTGCAGAGCGAGCTCACCCATCTCGACGAACTGTGGATCCTCTACTTGGAAGTCGTAGATCATCTGTAGAATATTCACGGTGTCTTCGGGAGTAGTGTTGTCGATGACCTCTTCGATCGTCGTCCTGAAAGAGACCTCGTTGAACTCACTAGGGAGAAGAGTGGCAGACGAGAGCTCAAAACCCGCTGTGACAAGAAGCGGGGAGATGAGAAAGGAGATTCCGAACATCCGCGGACCACCTTTAACCCATTCCCTTACAGTGGAGTTGACCTGTGATATCATCCACCCTAGGTCTACCTCATCGATCTCAAGGAGATTCCTCTCTACCATGATACCCCTCTTGGCCAGCTCAAAGAAGCTGGAGTTTGCTGCTGTGATTGCCGCGAATTGGCGGGGAATCTGCAGGGAGCTCCTATCAGGGTAGAGGTGGCGGATATTGTGCTGGTAGAGTGAAGTCATCTGTAGTGACAGAGCGAGTGTGGCGCACTGAGCGATGTAGTTTGCAATCTTTCCAAACGAGAGAAGGGGTCTGGACTCCAGAGGACCCTCTCTGTCCAGACGAGATTGAAACTCATCATCAGTGTACACAGATGAATTTGCTCAAGGTGATTAATAAACTGAACAATAGAATCTCGGTAGCCTAATCTTGCTCATCTACAAAGACTTTAGCCCTGTCCCAAGAGTCCATGAACATCCTCCTGAACATCTTGGCAAGGTTGATGTCTTGTGTGTAAAGGCCAACGAAATTCTTCTCTTCGGTGATCTCCGAGGTCTTGGAGTATGTGGCAAAGAGTATTCCCTCCTCGTCCGATATGAGGAGGATATTGGAGAAGGGGTCGGTGGAGACCCTGACCTCGATGGGCTTGATCTTCGCGAGAGCCTCCTTCTCGTAGCTGTCGTTAATACCTGTCGGAGGCGTAAGTATCGAAACTCTGGCCTTGTTGTTGTGCAATCTGTTGAGACCCTTTACGATATTGCCTAGATTGAGCTCTGCAAGTGTGTCTAGCGCCAGCAGGACTTCATGCTCGGTGTTTCGGATAATCTCCCCCAGCTGAGAATTCATCTCTTTCCTCCCAGAAATAGTATAGGCAAGCGGGTTGTACTCCCTCGTAGAACGCTCAAGGAGTTGATCCAGTGAGTTCTTGGCATCAGAGATCAGAGACTTGTGTTCCTTCTCGATCTCGGCAAGAACCTCTCCTGGTTCCTTGGCGATGAATACTGCGGGACTTCCTTTCCCCTGAATCCTTCGGACATATCCTTTGTCTGACAGTCTGTCCAATATCTGGTACACCCTGTTAGCAGGTACAGAACTCACCTTGGCCACATGACTGGCGGTAGATTTACCCTCATTGACCAGTGCTGAGTACACCTTTGATTCGTACTCGGACCAGCCGAGCGCGATCAGGGAGTTTATTGAGTGATTAAGCTCCACGGAGTTAAATTTCCATACACCTTAAAAAAGAATTCTAAGCAAGTACCCTTCTAGTGGTAATATCCTTCATACAACACCAAGCATTGGAGTATAACGTTGAACCTAAAGTATTGCAAAGGGATATAATACTGCAGGTTAATTCTTTGTTGATGGAACTGGTACCTCCTGTCAATCACTCGACCTTGGTGCAGAACGCTGTGGATATAGGTGTGGGTTTCGCCGACGCAACCTACGTCTACAAGGAGGTAACGGTCCGGAGGAAGATCGGTAACTCGTGGAAGGAGAAGTCAACAGTTGACTTCGGATCTGCCATCAGGATGGTCGCAGGATACACCGAGAACTTCATGGGTACCAACAAGTACTCTGAGATAGGGCATAATGTGTCGCGCATGGCCATGAAGACAAGTAGGAACGGTGGAGAAGGGGAGCCCATGATTTACCCATCTCCTGCTCATGAATCTTCGGTGGACATATCAGCGGATAATATAGTCGACAAGGAGTACGGAGGGGAGATCGAGGCATACTGCAATGATTTTGAGAGGATATTTGAAGATCATAAGGAAATTACCTACCGCTACGAATTCGAGCATTCAACGATTGGGAGGGAGTACGTGTCGTCAGATCCAGTGAGAAATACACAGATTATGACTTTGGATTTGTTGAAAGTTGAGCTAACTCGTAGGACGGCCATTGGCGCTACAAAGCTCACTATGGCATTTGGAGGGGTAAATCCACTTAACCTCAAGCTAGACGTGGTAGAGAAGAAGATCACTGACACCTGTGACATCCTCCAGAGGATGGATAGGGCCAAGTCCATTCCCCCTGCACGATACCCCACTGTCCTCTCCACCGACAGTGCGTGGACACTTATACACGAGACTGTTGGACATGGAGTCGAGGGGGAGGGGATATTAAATGGAACCTCTTTCCTCCGTGATTTCAAGAACCAGATGGTCGCGAGTCTGGAGTTGAATGTGATAGACGACTCTCAAGTACCCTCCGCGGGTTGGAATGAATTCGATGACGAGGGCATGAAGACCAAAGGTACTCTTATTATTGACAATGGTGAACTTAGTCAATTCATACATAGCAGGAGAACGGCATATCTCATGGAGGAGCAACCAACTGGAAATGGTAGACTTTCAAGCTACCTTTCGCGTCTGAGGTCCAGACAGACTAATCTTATTGTGGAGCCGGGGGACTGGTCAGAGGAGGAGATTATTGAATATGTTGGAGACGGAATCTACATAGGTCCGATCACCCACGCTCAGGTAACTCTGTCCAGTGGGGAGTTTGTGATGATCCCGGAGTACGGGATCAGGATCAGGGATGGGGAACTGGCAGAACCCGTATTCACACAGATGGTCAGGGGGAGCTCTCTCGAGACCCTGTCCAATATTGAAGCGATAGGTGACAAGGTACAAGCCTATCCCACAATGTGCAACAAGAACGGGAGGCAGATAGCAGTCGGGATGATCTCACCGATTATGATGATACGTGATCTGGAGGTCCGGTAATGAGACAGATTGATGAGATCAGGTCAACGGTGGACGAGATCGAGAGGGTACTGGATCGTGCAAACGACATCACAGGTTGGAAGATTTACGTTCAGGATGTGGAGATGAGCACGATAACTAGGGTGACCCAAGGTTCAAACACCTATGATGAACAGGTTGAGGAGAGCATTGAATCAGGTATAGAGCTGAAAGTCGAGAGGGAGGGAGAATGGGTAGAAGAGTACATATTTGGGGTCTCAAGCATCAAGAACCTGAAAGAGATGATCCAATCTCCATCACGGAGGCAAAAAATCGATTCATCGTTCAGCGAGATTGATGTCTCAAAGCTTTCTCGCGTCTCTATCAAGGGAGATGGATACTTCGTAGACACCCCAATCTGGGAGGAGATGATCGATGATTTATTGGAAGCTCACGACTCCATGCAGACAGTCAATTTCAATGAGAAATTAATTTTTGAGAAGGAAGCGATTGCAATCACCAATCACTATTCGGACGTGGTCCTCTCAGGTTCTAGAAGGTACACTGCAATAATCGACGGTCAGATAATGGAAGAGAGCAACTACAGCCAAGGAAGAGTAATAGGATCCCGAAGTTTTGAGAACTTTAAGGAGAAGTTCGACCTTACAAAGTCAGAGATCGTACAACAACTGGTCTACATGAAGAACACTCCAATCAAGATTCTTCGCGAGGAGATGGATCTGCTCATTGGCCCATCGGTAACAGGGGAGATTGCGAGGGTCTTAGCGACGTATTTTCAGCCTGATGTTATCAGAGACGTCTTCCCGGAGCAGTACACCCTTATCGACAATCCGAGAAGAGTAGGGGGATTCTACTCGTATCTTCTCGATGACTCGGGGAAGTCGACCAAACAGTCTGTGCTCTTTGATCAACGAGTGAGGAATAGATTCAAGTTCAGATCGTTTACCCAGTTCTTCAGGTCCTATCGGTATAATCTGACACCCCACATTAGTAATGTCATTCTGAGTGGAGGCATTGGATCAGGGGAGAACTTCACGGAGAGGAAGAAATCATTTGTCAAGATCACGAATGCGGAGTCATCAATTATAGGGCTAGGGTCTGAGCTCAAGGTCATTATCAATGTGACAGAGGCCGATCAGTGGAGAAATGGGATACTCTCTCACCCCGTACGTCCTTTCAGCATTATCGTGGAGTTGCGCAGGCTTTTTTCAGAAGGTACTTACTCCAACGACCAGATTCTTACCTTCTCAGATCAGAAGCCTGGGGCATCCTACACGGGATGGATATGGCTTCCTTCATCTTGCTACAAAATACACTAGAAGAAGAGAGAATTTACTTCAGAATTGAGAACTTTAAGAGAATGTATTTAAACCTCCTAAAGGGTTTCAGAACAAGAAAAAAGCAGAAATGCAAAACAAGGAAATGTAGGGTCTGATATGAACAAATACATTAAACTATCACTAATAAGCTTACTCTGTGTATCACTCTTGGTGACCAATGTCATCGCCAATGAGCAACGCGCAGAGTCATACATCTCGCAGAACGCAACAATACAGGATGAGATACAATCAATCTCTCCTGATCAATTCGGTGAGGAGATTAACTATTCTAGACCGATTCTGGATAAAGTCACATATCAGATCAATGATTCAACTCCAGAGGTCGATCTCCTGAAACTGGTTGAGAGGAACGAAACAACCGGTACTGGAGCTATCTTTCAGGCAATAGTCTACACCAACATCACCGTCTACTATAAGGTTCTAAACGGAACTGAGAATACAGCGGTGTACCTCCACACCAATGAGCCCACGTTGGACTCAAACTTCGATGTCAACAATAACAGTGTCGCTCAGTTGACGTATGTCAGCTCAGTTGACGTCACCGACTACGAGCTCCCGTACAGCGGTGAGGTGTTCAATGGCTCACTTGCCACATACAAGCTCACCTTCAATCTCACAAGAGAGTACGTAAACTTCTTTGCAAGAGCAGAGGCTCTCTCGGAGAATCAGGACAACTCACCCATGAACCTTTTATCAGTCGGTCAGTTCTTCTCGGTCGAATTTACCGAGGAATTCTACATCCAAAATGAAAATGTGACATTGTCACTGACAGCTGGTAACGTAAGCTCGACCGATGTCTACGGATTCAAGTACAAGACTAAGGAGCAGTCCCTCTATACAGAGGTGAACTTCACCACTACGGTCACTGGAACTGACGCCAACGGATCGTATAACCTCGGGACTTACGAGCCAGGTACAGTTATCGAAGTTGTCGCTCTGGCCTTCCTAAATGACACTACCACCAAGGAGTTCACAAGGATTGCCAATGTAATCATCATCACGGTTGATGTGGGTGATGGTACGCCTTCACTTGACTTGGACATTCTGAAGAATGACAACAGTAACACAACCAAACTGAGGCAGGTTGACAACGTTGTCTACACACAATCTAGGGATATCCAATTGAAGTTCAACGCTTCGGTAGTCAAGGGTAAGG
>JALWRB010000202.1 GCA_027077875.1 Candidatus Heimdallarchaeota archaeon | reverse complement strand
GGTGGCTTCAGCAGTGGGGTGACAATTGAATACTCAGGAATAGTTTCCAATTTCTCGTTTTTCGTGAGGTCAAGTGCTCCACCTTCCAGTAGGACTACTGAACGGAGTAACAGATTTTCAAACTCCATTCCTTGGGGTGTACTTCTCAGCAACCATGGGGTTAAGGGAAGACTTTTCGATAGCCGCTTGTTGGTGTAAAGACCATCTTGGTACAGCACTTCGAACTTGCTCACAGTCTCAGATTCTTCAAGAGAGTAAAAAACCACCTATTGTTTACGACAAGTTTCTCTCCATAGGTCGTAGATGTCTAACTTGTTTCAGTAAATGTTAAAAATGAGAATTAGGATATTTTTAATTAGATTTCGAGTTATTTTGAAAAAGAGGAGAGATTACATGCAAATTGTTGAGTTCTTTAAAGTTAGTCCAGATGGCGAGTGTCTTCCATTAGAGGCATTTGACCAAAAGTCAGATGAGGTATACATTATCGTCGATCACGATTCACGAAAAATCTACCTTTGGAAAGGATCGGAAGCAGGAGTTCGTCTAAACTTCATCGGTTCCAGAACAATGACGGATAAGAGGAAAGAAGTCGGCTTTCATTACAAGACCGGAATTGAGGATCAAGGTGATGAGAGCAATTCTTTCAAGGAGTCAATCGCCAGATCTGGAGGAGAGTTCGTCGAGGCTGCCCCACCGAAGAAGCAGCTTTATGTTGAGAGCGAAGCCCCACCAGATCTTGAGGCTATGGCCAGGGAGCAGGGTATCGACGTGGACAACCTCGAGTACGATGACACCCTTGAGGGTAGTCCTGTAGCTGGTATGGGAGCAGTTGGGAACAGACCGCAGAGGTCGATCTTGACCATGCTTGATGAAAGTGGTGACTTAAGTCCGGAGAGTGCCCCTGCCCCTCCTACAAAAGCTGGGAAGGCCAAGGCCCCTGCCAAACCTGCAAAATTCGATATCAACTCATATAATAGCGAGAGAATTAAGAAAGCTCAGGACATCCTGAAGGAGCTTAAGGACACGAAAGGTTACACACGAGAGATGGTTGTGATCAACAACAAGCTCTTCAATGTCAAGGCGAATAACTACGAGCTCGAAGAGTTTGACAATGCGTTAGAGGGTATCTTCAATGTGAATGAATACACACCACGTCTCATCTGCCAATCCGGGGAAGTCGTTCTGATGGAACTTCTTCGACCCACAGGTGAGGAGATGGACACTGAACTCACACAGAACCTCTCCGACCTGACCACGATGTTCATGATTGAAATCGAGGACTAGAAAAGCTCACAGTTCACTATTACTTGTTTTATATTCATTCCTGTAGAATTTTCAGTTACAATTATGGAGTAAATTTAGTACTGCCCTGGTGGAATCTTAGCGAGGAGAAGTTTCATCTTTGGTGAATATGCAAGAAGAACGGAGGCTGCTTTCTGGAAGACTTCAATGTTCCTTGCTCCTGCGGTGAGAATGAACTCGTCAAATTTTCGGAGGATGATAAAACCGTTCTTGGATCTTACCATGATATCCGTTGGCTCACCAAAATTCAGTCTGTTGACCGCTAGGTTTCCTGCGTTCTGGAGTGAGGCGGCTATTGCGGAGAATTCATTTGGATCTGCGGGTGACTTGGTGAAGAAGGCGACACGCGCACCAGTGTGCGTGAAAATCCCTATGGTGTCGACCTTGGCTTCATTTGTAATCTTGCTCAGTTGTTGGGCGAGCTCTGCGGCTATTTCTTTCTTTACTCTAACTGACATGGTGGTTACCTTCGTTATATTCAGATTCAAAGTTATCGTTGACGTAAATAAACGTTATCAAGACCATTCAGGAAATTGATTTCGGACATCTTATCTTAAACGTAAAAATATGAGGGATTCAACCCTTCTGAAGCATTTATTAGATAAGACAGAAATGGACATACGTGAGTGATATTGGCTCTGATGAGGATGCGTGCAGTAAATCAATACCCGAGGTGAGGGTAGTAAGCGATTCCGATAAGATACAGATTCTCATGCACGAAGTAAGGAGAGAGATATTAGCGGTAATGAAGAATACCCACAGTCGCAAGGATACACAAGTCTCCGATTGGTCAGTCAAGGAGCTCTCGCAGGTGATGGAAATTAGTCCTCAGCGAATTTATCATCATATGGACAAACTACTTGAAGGGGGATTTGTCTACAAGTGCAGAGAGCAGAAGATCAACCGTAGCGTCACCTCCTACTATAGAAGGTCCGCCAAACGGTATGTCATTGACTACGAGAAAGAGACCCCAGAGGTATTGGAACTTCTTAATGTTCGAGGTAAGGAACTTGTCCGGCAGATCGTTAACTGGTATGACATCGAGTTGAGTGATGAGGAAATCCACAGGCTCGAGGAACTCTTCCCGAATCTACTTAGCGTCAACGGGATTGTCATGGGCAATATCACCGCCAAGCTCAAAGAGGGATATAATCCCATCCAATTTCCTCTAAATATCAGATTCCTTACCAGTATTCTTACCATAGACAACGGTCACTACTTGGAAGCCCTGAGGGAGCTCAATGATATCCTCGCCCCAAAATTCAAGCAGTAAAGATCGGAATATTGCACAATTTCGCAATGGATTTTGTCTGCACACCAACATGTAAGAAAAACATGTCTCTCGGACGCCATGATACATTTTCATATGCCCAGTATATCAAGGTAAATTTATGCGCATAACCTGAATTTTCAACCTCCCAGATTCAGGCAATAAGGGGGTTGTATCCACTGATTTACCATCATCCCAAATTGCACGAATTCAGGGAATTCACCTTCAGAATTCCAAATAGGTTGAAAATTTTAAATTACTTGTTGTCCCTTAGAAATTTAGAACGTAGTTCTAGGAATGATGTGGTGAAGACATGTCGGACAACTATGATGAAAAAGATATTACAGTACTCAAAGGGACTGAAGGTATAAGACAACGTCCTGCGATGTACATTGGAGATACGGGCTCTAGGGGTCTGCACCACCTTGTGTACGAGGTGATAGACAACAGCGTCGACGAAGCCATGGCCAACCGGTGTACTATGGCTGAAGTCGTCCTATACCCGGGTGGATGGGTTTCAGTCAGAGATGACGGTGCGGGAATACCTGCGGACGTCCACCCTGAATACGGCATTTCAACCTTAGAGCTGATCCTCACAAACCTTCACTCAGGTGGTAAATTTGGGAAGAAAGCTTACAAGGTATCAGGAGGTCTACACGGAGTGGGGCTTTCGGCAGTATGTGCGCTTTCTTCCGAATTTGTCGCGACCAGTTACAGGGAGGATATGGTCTTCACCCAGAAATATGAAAAAGGTATTCCAGTAAGCGACGTCGAGAAGAGACCACGAAACCCCGAAGAACCAACAGGTACCATTATCAAGTTCAAACCCGATTCGACAATCTTCACTCAGACCACGGAATTTTCGTTCGAGATATTGGCAGGAAGATTCAAAGAGATGGCCTATCTCACCGATGGATTCAAGATTGTCTTTAGGGATGAGAGAGAAACCGATGAGGAAGGAAACTTCAAGGAGGAGGTTTACCATTTCGAGGGAGGTCTGCGCCAGTTTGTCTCCGACACCATCGAGAACCGAAAGAAGATCGAGGGCATGGAGATCTTCTACGTGAGCGGAGAGGAGAGGGACGTCAAGGTGGAAATCGCCTTGACATATACTGACACCTACATGGAGCTTATTCGGGCCTTCGTGAACAACATCAATACGAGGGAAGGAGGGACCCATGTCTCTGGTTTCAAGACAGCATTAACACGGACACTTAATGACTTTGGCCGGCAGTCCAAGGTACTCAAGGAAAAGGAAGAGAACCTCAGTGGGAATGACACAAGGGAGGGACTGGTCTGTGTCATCTCGGTCAAGGTTCCTCACCCTCAGTTCGAGGGACAGACCAAGACCAAACTCGGGAACAGCGAGGTAGATGGTATCGTCCAGACCGTTTTTGGAAAGGCGTTCAAGGAGTTCCTCTTCGAGAACCAGAACTTCGGAAAGTCCATCATCGATAAGGCGCTACTCTCGCGAAGAGCAAGATTGGCAGCACAGAAGGCCAGAGACCTCATCAGGAAGAACTCTGCGAGCAGGGTATCTCTTCCAGGAAAGCTGGTTTCGAGCAGGGAACGTGATCCAAAGAAGAGGGAGTTATTCATTGTGGAGGGTCAATCAGCAGGAGGAACTGCAGTCAAAGCACGCGATGCAGGATTTCAAGAGATCCTCTTCATGAGGGGTAAAGTCCTCAATGTCGAGAAGGCTCGTCTGAACAAGATGCTGGACAACCAAGAGATCAGGAATATTATCACCGCAATAGGAGCAGGGATTGATGATGAATTCGATCTGGCGAAGGTCAGGTACGGTAAGGTCGTCATTCTCACAGATGCAGATGTCGATGGTCAGCACATCGCCACGCTTCTACTCACACTCTTCTACCGCCACATGAGACCACTCTTTGAGGAGGGAATCATCTACATGGCTAGACCGCCACTGTACAAGATCACACTTCCCTCACGTGTTTCAAAAGCTAGGGGAGGA
Source organism: Candidatus Heimdallarchaeota archaeon (assembly GCA_027077875.1). Lineage (GTDB taxonomy): Archaea > Asgardarchaeota > Heimdallarchaeia > Heimdallarchaeales > Kariarchaeaceae > S139-21. The sequence continues at coordinate 1,432 of JALWRB010000202.1, read as the reverse complement.
GCTAATTCCCTGTACCTCTACAATGACAGGGATAGGGATGCTCTATTCGACGGTCTTGCAGACATGGACATCAAGCCGAATGAGGTAAAGATTAACAGGTTCAAGGGTCTGGGAGAGATGAACGCAGACCAGCTCGAAGAGACCGTTATGAGTAAGGAGAGTAGAAGACTGGACAAGGTCCTACTCACGGATCTACAGGAGTCGGAGAAATGGGTCACCACCCTGATGGGTGACGATGTCTCCGGCAGGAAGCAGTTCATCACCAAGGAGGTCTTCAACGAGGCAGACGACTTTGAGAAAGGAGAATTCTTCCTCGCTGCCTTCGACGATGACGGTGACGACTTCGAGGAGGAGCAGGAGGAGATCGAGCCCTCCGATGAGCTCGGACTACTTGCAGAGCAGGAGTTACTGGATCAACTGGAGAACTGGGCCAACCACGAGAAGTACTTCCTAGAGGGAGACTCGGTCAACACATAGGTGATATAGATGGCAGTAGAAGCACAGGATTTAACGAAAGAGACTTCCTTTACCAAGGAACTAAAATACGGATTCGGGGAGTACTCCCGCTATGTCATATCGGACCGAGCACTTCCAGACGCGAGGGACGGGTTGAAGCCGGTTCACCGGAGAATTATCTGGGCCATGCAGGACATGGGTTTGACCCATCGATCTAACTACAAGAAGTGTGCGAGGATCGTCGGGGAGGTAACTGGTAAGTACCACCCACATGCAGGAGGAACTTACGAAAGTGTCGTCAGATTAGCTCAGGACTGGTCACTTAGATACCCACTTGTAGATGGTCAGGGAAACTTCGGAAGTATCGACGGTTACCCACCGGCAGCCATGCGTTACACCGAGGCCAGACTGGCAAAGATTTCACAAGAATTAACAGCCAATATCTCAAAGAATGTAGTAGAATTCGTCGAGAACTTCGACGGCGAGGAGTTTGAGCCTACTGTCCTACCGGTCAAAGTACCTCACCTCCTCCTCAACGGAGCCAAGGGTATTGCGGTTGGAATGTCATCGAATATCCCACCTCACCAGCTCGGGGAACTGATTGACGGGTGCATCGCAATCATCGACAATCCGAGGATTTCCGTCCTCGAGCTCATGCAGTACGTCAAGGGACCCGACTTCCCCACGGGAGGACTCATCATCGGGATGAAGGGTGTCGAGGATCTCTACATGACTGGTAAGGGGAGTATCCGGGTAAGATCGAGGGTCCACTTCGAGTCACCAGATACACACAAGGTAAAGAACAATCTTCTGGTTGTAACCGAGATACCCTACTTTGTCAACAAGACCACTCTGATCGAAGAGATAGCTACACTGATCAACGATAAGAAGATCCGTGGAATTTCAAATGTTAGGGATCTCTCAAAGGATAAAATCAGAATTGAGATTGAGGTAGAGACTGGTTTCGAAGATGAAG
>JALWRB010000201.1 GCA_027077875.1 Candidatus Heimdallarchaeota archaeon | reverse complement strand
CCCGCTTAGGAGGAAGATCCTAAGACATGCGTTCAAGGAGGGGAAGATCTCCTACACGCTCTTGGCAAGCGAGTGGAACGTCTCAACTGGCTCCATCTATCACCACTTGAAAAAGCTAGAGAATCTCGTTAGGCAGGAAGATGACCAGAGTTATGTGCTCACGGATGCAGGTAGAGCCCTATGTAAGAAGTACCTCGCGCCTACTCAGAACCAACCATCAATCTCGAATACCAAGGTACACCCACTCGTGACGATAATGGATCAGAGCAGGGAGCTTGCGATTCTACATATTATAACGATCATCATCTTCTCATACTTTGCCGCAGAGGTGGGGATAACAGTCTTCGGAACTCTCTTCATACCCTCAACTGATTCTTCCTTCATTGGAAATGTGGTAATCGCGATAGTGTTTGGTGCGGTGTATTTTCTCTTAACATTCATCATCACCGACAAATCCCCCGTGCTCCTCTTCTCGATCTACTCCTTAGCATACCTCATCTTCCTCATCCTCACCCTTCTGGCGTCAACGATCCCGCTTCTCTTCGGCATTAAGCTCACCACAACAGTCTGGATCATTCTCTCAAGTACCTTACAGGTGATTTTCCTCCTCACGTTGTACCTCATTGAGGACCGTATGTTCGGTTCAAAATTCGTACGTGTCATGACCGTCACCCTTGGCTACATCTACTTGAACATGCTTGCTGCCTTCATCATCGTGGGTTAAATCTGAGAAGAATCTATTTATCTTGCCTAAGATTATTAAGAGAGGGACCAGTTGAGAGAATAGCGTGAGAGCGTACACAACCCTATCCATTCTGGCAGCCTTGGCATTTGTTGCGGGTGCGATTTTCTTCTTCATCCAGGACGATGATCCAACTGCGAATATCATGCTGGTGCTAGCGAGCGTCGCTTTCATATCCATCTACTATTTCTTCAAGTGGATGTATTACGTGAAGAATTCGGCCACATTGAACGAGGTGTCATTCGTCCTTATTCTTCCTCTGGCCCCACCCGCCCAGATCCTATTGAAGTATTCGCTATCAGTTCAACTCGAGTCTCTCACCACTGTCACTGTCGATGTCCTCTCGAATTCCATTGGACTCACCGTTGATTCGTTGGATATTCTGAGCCTACCGTACTACATGATAACGATATTCTTCATACTCAGGACATACCTGAGGTATCCGTTCATCAGATTGACGGGCTATAGCAAGAACGGTCTACCCTCCACATTCATCGCCATTGTGCTAAGTGCTGGGTTACCAATAATCTATGCGGTTATCGGATTGCTGACTTCCAACGCACTCCTTCTTCTTTTTGCCATTATCTACGTAATTGTGGGACTAATTGGTCTCGTCGTCTGATTATTTCGGAGCTTTGTCTTTAGGTTTCTTCTGCCGGGGTTTCTTCTGCTTGGGTTCGCGATGCACAGGACGTTTCTGCTTCGGAACTTTCTGCTTTGGTTCCTTGGACTTGATCTCCTCCTTCTTCACGCTCTTCGCCCTCTTGGCTACTGGTTCACTCCGTGATTTCTTCTTCTCAGGACTGATCTGGGACGACCTCCACTTCTCAGAACTCTTGGTAGGACTCTTGACAGGTTTAGGTTCATGAGTCTTCTGGGGCTTAGGGAGTGACCGATTCTGGATCCTCTTCGGTTTCATGATCGGTGACTGAACCAGTCTCTTCTCCGCTTTCCTCGCTTTGCTCTTCTCGATGTTCTTCGACTTTACCGATTCCAACTTACGTACACTGTCAGACAAGGGTTTTTGCTCAGGCCGTTTCTTGATGATTCGGTCTCGAATAACCTTTGCCTTCTTGATCACGACCTTGTCTAGCCTTTCCTTCACGGTCTGTTTGGGGATACCCGAGTTCTCGATTGACTCTATCTCCCTCAGTTGTTGCTTAGGGATCATGGTCTTCGGGATCTTGGACTTGGGAATCTTACCCACAGGAAATTTATTCTTGACTGGTGCAGAATCCACCCCATCTATCCCCCTCAACTTCTGTTTAGCAGGTGTTTTGGTCTTAACCTCCCTCTCCACGGGTACATTCTCCTTCACCTCCACCTGCGAGAATTTCTGACTCGATGGTTTTGGGCTTTTCTGTTTATGCTCCTTGATGACGATAACTGCCCTCTTCGAGTCCGTGACATCCTCTGTTACCTTCTGCTTAGGAATTTTTTGACTCGGAATTATTAGTTCAGGGTCATTCTGATCAAGCTCATCTCCGGCATCTTTAGGTCTTTTGGCCCGTGGTTTCTTCGAACGGACATCAGATGCTTCTGTAGATCCCGTCTTCTTCCGAGCCAATATTCATTCACCTTGATTCCATCGATAGCTGATAGGATTTTAACAGGTCTATCAAAATATCTGATACCGAAACTGCATTGGGACCACGTGAGGTATAGCCCTTCTCTAGCATGTACTCGTTCTTGACTTCCAACAGCTTCTCATGTATCTTGGGAGACACAACTATCGTCTTATCTCCATGGTTCTTGTTCGCTAACTGAGCCTTCAGATCTCCTTGGTCGGAAGGTACTTTTGACCGCACATCATCGGATAAGACATCCGATCCAGAATAATATGCGAACACCTTCTCAAGGACATCAGAATAACTCTCTGCTCCCAGTTTAAATTTCAGCTTCCTCAACTGCTGCCAAGCATTGTAGGATAGTCTGAGGTTTTTCCCGCGTGAATTCATATTTATTCTCCTCCTTTATGTTCTTTCGTGGAGACCCCGTCTCCAGATCCTCCCCAATGTTCTTCATTCATACTTTATCTATCACCTTCTTCTTGTAGTCCGCACTGGAGAACTTCAGCTTGGGGCTACGGATGTATGCACCAGATAATGGCTTTGAGCATCGGGCGCAGAGTTTTGAGACAGCTGTCCAGCTGTTGAACTCGTCCTCGTGAGCCGGGTATTTGCAGTGGGGACACAGAACAATTGGCTGATCCCCCTTCCTGATCTCATCGAAGCAGATGATGCACTTGAGATCATCCTTGGTTATGTGTCCCTCGGGTACGAGAGAACTCCCATTGGTAATCTCAACAGGGAGCTGACGCTTGTTGACATTCCTACCCGGTGCTATCTCTGCAACGGATTTGCTCTTCTTCTGTGTCTTCAGTTTCTTACCCGTATTGCCCGAGCTTCGAGGAGTAGATCCCCTGGAACCAGTGGTGCCTGATGACCTTTTCTTCTTGGAGCCGCTCTTCGAAGAAGTCTTAGACGCTCTTCCAGATCTGGTAGAGACAATACGAGGATTTCTAGACTTGGCGGATACAGTCCGGAGACCGTTTCGCGGCAGAACGGGTATATTGTTCCTGCTCCTCTCCCTAATCTGCACAGTGGATCGGGGAGAGATATTTGTCGTCTCTGTATTGTATAGTGCGTTGTCCAGAGCCCTCGTCGCAGACCTTGCTCTAATGGGATCGATGATGTAGTACTTGAAGATGTGATAGACCGTTCCAATAATGAAAAGGGCAGAGACGATGTCTGCGAAGCGGAACGTGAATACAAGGAATACTTGAGCTATTGCAAGCAGTAAATTGACAATTAACGGTACAGCCCTTGACTCAAAGAGCTTCCTGTGAATCACAAAGCCCTGCCATCTCCCACTGTGGTAGTAGTAGAATAACCGCTGGACGACAAGGAGCGGTATAATTAATGTGACGGAGAGGAGATTCAGAAAGATGTTTATATCTATAGATTGCAGGACAAGTCCTAAGCTGAAAATGGGATAGAGCTTTGAATAGTAGGTAAGGTATGACCCTGAAACAAGGAGAGTGAAAGGGAGCAGGACAAACTGCGAACTGGCGAGAATAGCCCTATGCCTCTTGTAGTACTGCCATTCGAGGACAAACCTGATCGAGACAATTGTGTAGATGGTGATGAAGAGAATAGTCGAGGCAGATTCTGTATCATCCAGTACCCACTGGTAAAGGGCTGCGATTGTGACCCCTACCACGGCAATAGCCGCATAGAATGCTGATTTGTTCAGTGCCTGCAATCTTCCTACTCCCTTCTTTCATCACTCCAGAGTGTCCCCATTCACCAGACCGAGCACGTCGTAGCTCGCCTCACTACTCATGCCCTCGACCTCGAATGGAAGATCATAGTAGTGAGCACGATTCTTGGTCAGTCTGAAGACCTTGAAGCCATAATCCATCTTCGAGATCATCGTTGGGTCGATAACTGCTGCGATGCTCGGCTCCCACAGGGCGGTGTATCTACTGTGGGTCTCAATGTCATCCACACTCATGAAAGGTGTGTATCCGGGGTGGCTGTGTGCCCACCCTACGATAAACTGACCTTTTGCCAGATTCTGGTAGACCTTCATCACCGGCTCTGCACTTAAGATATTCACACTCACTCCATCGCCCACACCAATCGGCCAGTACTTGTGTACCACGATCTGCTCAATTGGGGTGTTCTGGTTGATCAGCCTCCCCGAGAGGAGACCTATCACCTCTCTTCGCTTGTGCTGGGGCATCTCGGGGCTTCCAAACTTCCAAGAATGTTTGACCATTGCCAAGTAGGCAGCGGGTTTGAAGAGGATACCATTCTTCTTCTCGATCTCAATCGAGGTATCCACTGGCTCATTGAGTTCGAGGAGTCGTTCGAAGAACTCGAGGTACTCCACGGGGTTCTCGATGTGCACAGTCTTATCCGGGTCTTCCATTGATCTCACCAGTACTCTTTGGCGTACTTCTTGTTGACATTTTTCGCCTTCTTGATGAACTTCTTCTTATTGTTCAGGAATTCTATTGCAGCTTCCTTGTTGAAGACGTCCTTCGGGTTGATGAATGCGCCCTCGACATTGAACATCGCAATGATAGAGTATATCACCGTAGAGATGTTCTTCGAGGGAGCCCAGCCATTGGGCTTGCCGACGAGCTCATTATCCACAAGAGCCAGACATATGTTCCTCTTACCAGGATACTCCTTGGGGTTCGGCCAGAAGTTCGGATGCCATATCGGGGTGTGAAGGCGGACATACGGGGGTTTCATAGGGTAGTTAGGTCCGTACTTTACCTCCAGCTTGTACTTGCCACCCGCATATGGTGTACCCTTTGGTCCCTTGAAGCCAATGGCTAAATGCTCCATGCTCTTCTTATTACCGAAGGACTTCACTTGCTCAATGACCTTCTTCTTGTGTAGTTGTCTCAGGATCTCATAGTCCTTGATGATTCTCTTCTTTCTCATTATTTATCCTCTCCTGCTTATCTTTAGGTAGATGTCCTCACTACCACCAGTCAGACCAGTGATGTACAGGGTCTCTGCACTCCTCAGGTTCTGCTCCTGCAGTGTCCCATCAGAGTCGAGGGCATACATATCCTTGGTGTCGATTCGGTAGACACCGGGAGGCATCTCCTCGTCATAATCATAGCCCCTTGATCTCAGCAACTGAAGAACGGTGTCCACGGTTGAAGACCATGGAATCTCTATGTGTTCAATAGGCAGAGCTTCAGGTCCGCATAGCTGGCACTTCTTGTTCCTCGGTTTCGGGATGTAGAAGAACTTCCCTGTGAGCCCATTATATATGGTGTACTCCTCATTCACCGTCCCAAGCCTTGCACCTTTGAGGTGGTGGATGAGCTTGACCGCCTCCTGTGACTGTAATGAGGCTATAACCGCATTGATGGTGATAACGGTAGGCTCGTGCCGATCCACCAGATTTACAGCGTCGTCCAGTGTAAAGTACTCTGATCCTGGGAAATGCTTATCCACAAGTGAGTTAGCGTAGTCGACCACAACCCTCATCGCAGACTCATCCCGAACATCCGGTGGACGCTCGTGCTTGGACTCATAGTAAAGTTGTCCCTTGAGCAGACAGTGGGATCGCTTGCGGGGAATCCCCACAAGTGTGCAGGCTGCTAGGGACTCCTGCTCGGGTTCTCGCATAGGGTCACATTCAAGACAGGCATTCCTATCCGGTAGGTAAGTATAGCAGTGACCGTAGTATGTTGCCGTCCCCCCGTCGATCAGTGGCTTCTTATTGTGAACCGCC
>JALWRB010000200.1 GCA_027077875.1 Candidatus Heimdallarchaeota archaeon | reverse complement strand
ACAGCGGCCAAGGACGCAGCCCTCGAAGGTATCGTCGAACCCGACGCCCTTCTACAGTGGGCCAAGGACAACGGCAAGATCGAGCTCGTGAAGGCACTCGAGAACGAGAAGGCATAGCGCCAATCCGTAAATTTTACCTATTATAATCGGATACGCAGACAATAGAATACGCATCCCGTAATAACACACATCTACTGTCAACAGAGAACGCATCTAGTGAGAACACATACCATTGACGAGTACACATCCCGTGAGAACACACATCCATTGACGAGTGCACATCCACAGCTGTACACGGACAAAACATCTATCCTGTCTGCAACACCGAATCCCTGTTCTACACTCCACAATCTGCTACTTGTTGTTCCTGATGAACTTCCGGTAGATCTCGGTGACGATCTCGTAGGCGATCTTCGACTTCAGCCCCGTCACCTCCCTCACCTTTCCGTCCCTGCGAACGAAGAGCACCTTGTTGGTGTCCGTGCCGAAGCCTGCCCCCTCGACCGACAGGTCGTTGGCCACAGCCATGTCCGCGTCCGTCTTCTCCATCTTCTCCCTCGCCCTCCTGATCAGCTCCTCTCTCGTGACCCCCCACTCCGCTTTGTAGACCACGAGAATCGAACCCTTTCTCCTCTTCTTCACCTCGTCCGAGAGCTTCTCGGTCGGGATAAGCTTGATACTGAAGGAGTCCGTGCTCTTGGTCTTCCCCTTCCTCACCTTGTCAGGACGGAAGTCCGCCATAGCGGCCGAGAGTATGACCACAGGATTGTCGGCCTTCTCGATCTCCCGAAGCGTGGTGTCCCTCATCTCGTTGGTTGACTTCACCCTTATGGGAGAGAGGAAGCTCGGCACGGGTGTCTGGATGTCACCCAGAACAAGACTCACCTCTGCTCCGTGGAGCATCGCCTCCTGGGCTAAGTAGATCGCACTCTTCCCGCTCGCCCCGTTGGTGACGAACCTTACATTGTCTATGAACTCCTTCGTCGGACCCCCCGTGATCACCACCCGCCGTCCCTCGAAGTACTTCGGAGTCAGCTGGTAGAGGACGTGGTGGACAAGCTCGTCGATCGGAGGGACCTTGGCCTTCCCCTCCTCCACGACCGGACGGATGAAGGAGACACCCCGCTCCTCCAGCTTCTCGATCGCCTCCTGCACCGCAGGGGACCTGAACAGGTCCTCGTGACCCACGACCAGCACCTGTGTCTTCACCCCCTTGCCCATCAGGCTGGAGGCTATGAGGGTGACTGGCGTGTCAGCGATCCCAGCAGCCAGCTTCGCCACCGTGTTCGTGGTGCACGGTGCTACGAGCATGAGGTCCACAGGCTTGTTCATCACCCCAGCCATGGAGATGTGCTCGAGCTTCCCCGTCACCTTGGTGATCGGCTCCACACCCGTGGCCCACCACATCAGGTCCTTGCCGACCATGGTCAGACCCGCCTCGGAGATCACAGGTATGACCGTCGCCCCCTCCCTGATCAGCTCCCGTGCGATCTGGGGTGCGAGGAAGGCTGCGACACTCCCGGTTATCCCGAGGACCACTCGCTTGCCCTCAAGCCTCCGGGTCTTGGAACCGAGGATCTTGGTCGAAGGGTGCCTGAAGTCGTCGAGGAAGTTCGAATCATACATTATATCACTGCGTGGAACTGGCTTTATCTCATTTGTCACTCTCCCTCATACAAACCACAAGCGTTTAATCCAACTGAATGTATAGAACTCAGGCCTCCAATGAGGACAGATTGGTTTGCTGAAGCCTGTGTGTAGAGAATCTGGAGCACCGAGGAGGTCATATCCAGAATTCCATAGATCATTTGAAATACCCCCGTGTCGAACGCAGTCCTAGAGGATTAAATATGAGTCTCGGATTCTTTTTCAACGATGAACACCAGACGCTCAGGGAGAGCGTCCGGGCGTTCGGCAAAAGCGTTGCTCCTGACATCCCACAGATGGACGTCGAGCAGAGATACGACAGGAACACTATCCTGAGAATGGGCGAGGAGGGATTCCTCGGTGTGTGCATCCCCGAGGAGTACGGAGGTGCTGGTATGGACTACATCTCCCTCGGGATCGTATCCGAGGAACTGGAGTACGTCGACACCAGCCTCAGGGTCGTCATGAGCGTGCACACTGGGCTGAACAGCCTCGGGTTGCTGCAGTGGGCCAACGAGGAGCAGAAGCAGAAGTACCTCGTCCCCCAGGCACAGGGCAAGCGGATAGCCACCTACGGACTCACCGAGCCCGACGCAGGATCGGACGTCGCAGGCATGAGGTCACACGCCAAGAAGGACGGCGACTTCTACATCCTCAACGGTGAGAAGATGTGGATCTCACTCGCCGACACGGCAGACCAGTTCCTCACATTCGCATACACCGACAAGTCCAAGGGGCACAAGGGGATATCCGCATTCATCGTCGAGAGGGAGTTCAAGGGCGTGTCCACCGGCTCCATAAAGGACAAGCTTGGCGTGCGCGCCGGCAACACCGGCTTCATCAGCTACAACGACGTCGAAGTCCCCAAGGAGAACCTCGTCGGAGAGGAAGGTGAGGGATTCAAGATCGCCATGACCTGCCTCGAAAACGGAAGATACACCGTCGCCGCTGGAGCACTCGGTCTCGCAAAGGCAGCACTCGACGAGTCCGTCAAGTACGCTAAGGAGAGGAAGACCTTCGGAAAGCCAATCGGAGAACACCAGCTCGTCCAGAGAATGCTCGCCCACATGGTCAGGGGAATCGACACCGCAGAGCTCCTCGTCTACAAGGCAGGATGGATGAAGAACCAAGGAATCAGGAACACACGGGAGACAGCACTCGCCAAGTGGCACGCCACCAATGTCTCACAGGAGTGCGCCGACCACGCCATCCAGATCCACGGAGGAAACGGTATCGCAGGTGGACCCGACGGCTTCAAGGTCGAGAGATTCTGGAGAAATGCAAGAGCTGCCCGGATCTACGAGGGAACCGATCAGATCCAAGAGATCATGCAGGGACAGTACGCCATGGGAATCCGAAGGGACAAGCCCATCAGGAAAGAGCTTCCCAAGTACAACCCTCCTGAGTAGTCCAATTCCAACATTCACCCCCTGTACCATTCATGATTACCGATGGTGTTCTGATGCCATTTACAAATCTATAATTACTGATAGTGCTCTACCAATCATGAATCTATAATTACTGATAGTGCTCTGCCAATTACGAATCTATGATTATTGATGTGTCATTCTGCCATTCACAAATACTGACGGTGTTATCCTATGCCATTCACGAATCAATGGCTATTCCATTCATGACCATTCAATCCAAGGCAATACCACCCGTCCCACCACTCAATCACGACAGTAGTGAAGATGAGACATCACACGATCTCCCACAAGCTCCGCAGGACGAATCCAGTACAGAGAGTCAAACTCCTCGTTCATCCGGATCTCAACCTCCCGAAGCAATCTCACCTCCATCACCAAGTCCACGGCCAGTCCGTTCATCTCACGCTGGATAGCACCCATCCGTAAGCTCCCCCAGTCAAGATCATCCACGACGACCCCAGTCTCCTCAGCCAGCTCCCGAATAACTGCATCCGAGATCCTACCCCCCAGATCCGAGAGCTCGAACATCCCCCCGATAGAAGACAGGTAACCCGCCATGTACTCCGAGGAGGATGAACGCCTCCCCACAAGAACCCTACCCCCGTCAGGACTGTACAGGTGCAGCTTGAACCCAAGATTACCCCGAAAATCACCCATCACTATTCCCAACGAGACCATCGCCAGATGCTCCTTGAAGCTGTAGGTGAAACACTCAAACTCCCCTTCCCCGAAGCCAAGAACTCCGACAAGGTCACCATTGTAGATGTCAAAACGGGAGGAACGTTCCGCCCACACCTCCTCCATGACTGAGACGACGTGAGCGTACCTACCACCCAGAAGGTCAGCCAAGCTCGTCCCGCTATGCCGCCATCCCAGCTCGTCAACGTGGACTTCTCCTCTCCAGAGCTCCTCGCACATATCTCGACTGGGGAGAGCAGCCGTTAATACAGCTTCGGTCGAACCCTAATCAGGAGTGAGTATCCACTGTACAGATGTCGTGAAAATGGGGTTGTAAAATAGTCCTGCCCGGATTTGAACCGGGGTCTATGGATTCAAAGTCCACAATGCTTGGCCACTACACCACAGGACTGTAGGGACATTGCTATCCTTGTTGATAGTAATTCCGGTCTGCATCCAGCACTGGTGGTTCTGGTTGCACGATTCCCTCTCGTCCACTGACCAAAAAAAGGCTTTCGGTAACTGTTACCCGATGACGAACCTGCATACCTTGTCTCCGCTGACGATCTGATGGGAGCTGCTGACGCTTGCGCCGAGGAGTTCTTCGAACATTCTCCGTTCTATCTCGCACGCTTCTGTGTACTCTGCTGCGACGTCAAGTAGTGGGCAGTTGTACTCCAGTATCTGGAATTCGGATCTGCTGACGGTGAATTCCGCCATGTATCCGTCCCTGTCCCTGAACTGGGTCACGAGTTCGACTCTCTTCTTTAGTGGCATGTCCTTCTGTAACAGGGAGGAGTATCGTTCTGTGATGTTTTTGGTTCTGTTGTTCAGTGCCTTTATGACTTCTTCTCTTCCGTAGTTGTCTCTGATGTACTTCAGCATTGATATTGCGATTTCTGCGTAGCTTGTGGGGAAGAGTTCGGCAGCTTTTTCGCTGAGTCTGAGGTAGAGTCTGGGTCTTCCCACTCCCTCCTTGATAAACATCCGCTGTACCATTCCGAGTTCTTCGAGCTTGTTTACGTGCTTGAGTATTCCCATCTTGCTCATTTCGAGTTCCTCTGCGAGTGACTTGAGGTCGATCTCCTTCCTCTTCTTGAGGATGATGATGATCATTCTCTTGGTTGGTCCGAGGGTGTGTACAGCGCTCTTTTCCTCCACGTTTACGGTCGGGATGTCCATACTATTTTGTCCACTCAATTGTATATAAAGTTCCTTAAGGGGGGAGTTTGTCTAGCTCTGATCGATATACATTTTAGCGGGGGTCCGCAGACAGCTGTATGGAAGAACTGCGTAAAGTTGCTGACGACATCATCAGCCTGACGATTCAGGGCGCGACGAACATCGCTATCGAGGGTGTGAAGGCGGTGGCGGAGTACGCCCAGCGGCTCCCGTCCACCATGTCCGAGGAGGAGTTCATGAAGAAGTTCGCGGACGCCCGTCACATCGTGCGTGAGACCCGGCCGACTGAGCCTGCGATGCAGAACGGTCTGACGAAGCTGAGGTACGACGTGGAGCACCATCTGGGATCGGGTGTGGGTGATCTTCAGGAGGTGCTTCGGAAGTCCTCTGCGGAGTACGTCGAGCTTCTGCGGTCGACGAAGCAGAAGATCATCAACATCGGAGCTGACCTGATTCAGGACGGGTACACGGTGATGACGCACTGCCACAGCTCGCTGTCCTCCCAGACGATTATCAAGGCGTTCAACGACGGCAAGGACATCAAGGCGATCTCCACCGAGACCCGTCCTCGCTACCAAGGTCGTAAGACCGCGATGGAGCTGGTGAAGGCTGGTATTCCCACGACGCAGGTGGTGGACTCTGCGATGAGGTGGGCGATGCGGAAGATGAACGTTGACATCATCATCATCGGGATGGACGCTATCACGTCCTTGGGGACGGTGATCAACAAGATCGGCTCACGGCTGCTTGCCCTTGCTGCGAAGGAGAGTGACGTCCCGCTGTTCGTCTCGGGCTCGTTGCTGAAGTTCGACAGCGACACCATGCTGGGGAAGCGCACCGTGATTGAGCAGCGAGCGGTGGAGGAGATCACGAAGGACTGGCCTGAATATCCCGCTGAGCTCCGTGTGCTGAACCCTGCGTTCGAGTCCGTCAGCAGGGAGTACATAGACGGTCTGATCTGCGAGAGCGGGATCTTCGCACCCGAGCTGGTCTCCAAGCTGGTCAAGGAGAGCTACCCGTTCATCTTGGAATGAGCTGTTCGTGAGCAACCGATCGTTATCATTAAATAAATAG
>JALWRB010000199.1 GCA_027077875.1 Candidatus Heimdallarchaeota archaeon | reverse complement strand
TCCTCTCGGTCTATACCGGTGTACATCATCGACCTCGTGGAACAGGAGTCACTACCAGCTGCCGCCTTCGCGGCCGCGATGCTCATCGTCATCTCGTTCCTGCTACTTCTGCTGGCACGGTACATCAACAGGGAGGATCGTTAAGATGCCGACAATAGAGTTCAGAAACGTGAGTAAGTCATACGGCAAGATAAAGGCCGTCATCAACCTCAACATCACCATCAAGGACGGGGAATACATCTCCCTGCTCGGTCCATCGGGCTGTGGCAAGACCACCACCCTCCGTCTGCTCTCGGGACTGATCCAGCCCACCGAGGGTGAGATCCTCTGGGACGGTAGGCCGATCCAGAACCTGACTCCCGATGAGAGGGACATCGGTTATGTCTTCCAGCAGTTCGCCATCTTCCCCAACATGAACCTGTGGGAGAACGTGGCCTACCCATTGGAGGTCAAGGGACTACCCGAGGAAGAGATCGAGGAGACGGTGGAGAAGTACCTCGAGCTCGTGGGTCTCGTCGACCGTGCGCACCTCTTCCCCCACGATGTCGGTGCTGCCGACCTTCAGAGGGTGGGTATAGCCAGAGTACTTGCCAAGGGTGCAAAGGTCCTCCTCCTTGACGAACCGTTCGGTGCCCTCGACTTCAAGATCAGGGAGAAGTTCCAAGACGAACTCCGCGGAATTGTCAAGAGACTCAACCTGACGGCCATTCACGTGACCCACGACCAGTCGGAGGGCATGGCGATCTCCGACAGGATTGGGGTGATGAAGAAGGGCAGGATGATCCAGTTGGCAAGCCCGATGGAACTCCTGTTCAGACCGTCACAGATATTCTCCGCTCACTTCATCGGTGAGTCAAACTTCATCGAGGGAGTGGTCTACAAGAAGCTGGATGACAGCATCGTCGTGGAGGTCATCGGTGGATTCAAGATCACCTGCAGCAGTAATGTCCGCTCTTTTCTCGTCGGGGACAGGGTCGTCGTCGGCTTCAGAAAGACCTTCTCCAGAATAGTAGAGGGGGACGGGGAGAATGCTATCAGGGGAGAGGTAGTGACCGACCGCTACCTCGGGGAGAAGAGGAGAATACTGGTCAATCTCCAGTACGGGATGCGCATCGAGCTGATCGTCCTCCCGCACATCCGGAGGTTCAGCAGGGGCGAGGAAATCACCATATCTCTCGATCCGTCCGTTCTGCTCGTGTACAATTACCCGCGTGAAGGACTGGACGAGGCACTGGAGGTGACATAATGACATCATTGGAACTACGAAATATATCCGCCACGAGCAAGACTGGAGCGAAGCTCCGGAACATCAGCCTAAAGGTGGAAGAAGGTGACTACATCGTGCTCCTCGGTCCCACGGGTTCCGGACCCACCGAGGTACTGCAGGTCATCGCTGGTCTGCTGAAGGTGGACTCAGGTGAGATCCTGCTGAATGGCAGAGAGATAACAGACCTTCCTCCCGAGGACAGGAACGTCTCGATGGTCTTCGAGCAGTTCAACCTCTTTCCTCACATGAGCGTCCTCGACAACCTGCTGTACAGTGCCCGCGTGAGACGTGAGGACATTGCCCAGAAGGAGAAAGTCGCAGAGGAGATCATATCCATGGTCAGGCTCGATGGCAGGGAGGACGCCATCTCCAGGGAACTCTCGGGTGGTATGCAGCAGCGAGTGGGTGTGGCAAGAGCGGTCGTCGCCTCCTCCGAGATCCTTCTCCTTGACCAGCCATACAGAGCACTCGACGCCAAGATCCGGGCTGAGCTCAGGATGGAGGTGAGGAACATCGTCAAAGGGTTGAACCTGTCCTGTGTGCACTCCACCCACGAGACTGAAGAGGCGATGCTCGTAGCAGACAAGGTGGCGATATTCAAGGACGGTCATCTCGAGCAGTTCGGAACGCCCGAGGAGATCTTCGACAACCCTGCCACGGCATTCGTCGCCTCATTTCTGGCCGAGTCCAACAACTGGGATGTCCGTGAGATGGGGGAGAAGGTCCGAATCTCCGAGCAGGTGGCTCTGGATTATGACCGTGAAAACTACAGCGGGGACTACAGCAAGGTCATCATACGGCAGCACGCTATCGACCTCTTCTTCGACGAGGATCCACCCGAGGGCTGGAGCAGCTACGAGGGCACGATCACCAAGATCAGGTTACTCGGCGAATCTATCCGGATCACGGTCAGGGTGGGAGACGTGGACTTCATCGTCAGAGAACTTATCAATCCCAATCTGCGAACTGTGGATCGCCTCGAGGGACAGAGGGTAGTGCTGGGTTTCCCGGTAGAAGAGGTTCGCCTGTACTGATCCCTTGTCCGACAACACTTTTATTCAACATCATTCATCATTGATCTATGAAGCAGAAGCTTAAGGAGCACGCGCTGAAGGTGTTCGACTACTACATTGCCTACTACGATGCCATACTCAAGGACTTTCCCGAGGACAGGATGGAGGAAGCAGCGGGAGAGGCAGAGACCCCCCTGCACCTGCTGAAGCACGTTGGCGGAACTGCTGGTTGGTGGATGAAGAGGAGAGGCACGAGATTCGACTTCAGCAGCTCACTCAACTCCGTCGCAGAGTTCAAGCAGGTCGTGAAGAAGCAGAGAGAGGCATTCGCCAAGTTCCTTGAGGACGACGACGAGCTGTACTGGAGCTCAGAAACCGATCCCAAGCCCACTGTCCCGTGGATCATGATCAGATCTGTGAACCATGCCCTCCACCACGGTGGGATGCTCATCATTTACAGGCACATCTTCGGACTCCCGCCACTGGACTTCGGCGATGGACCAGACTGGGGGGAGATCGTTGATCTACCGGGGGATATCCACTATTCCGAGCTGCACAAGGAATCCCAGTAGTTCCCTATGTTTTGGGACTAAATTTGATCTCTACATTCAGTGTTGAGGATTAGTTTCACATAGAATAGGGAGGAATTGCTCTTGTCTCCCTTCTTCCGTATGGACTTAATCCAAGGTGTACGTCACAGCGTACAAATATAAGGATCGAAGTATATCACTGTCATACATGGTAATGAAGAATTCAATTTGTGGTGAAAATACCCTTGGTCAGAAACTTGGCTATGGTTACATCGATCTACTTGAACTCTACAATGAGGCATACAATGCCGGCTCCATAGCTAGTGGACTTGATGGAGGTATTGGAGGTGGATATACCTGCCTCCCCGGCCTTCCCTGTTAGGAGGAATATATAATGAAAAACATCTTATTTCCGCTCACAATTATCGCAGTGCTTGTCTTGACCCCTGTCGCTGGAGACTACTACGTCTCTGGTGATGTCATCTACTCAGGAAAACTTATGATTGAGGAGAGTGGCTACCGCTCGATCGTCATAAACATCAGTCGGTATAATGCGACGAATGAATATCAGGGTTTCAGATTCGACTTTGAACCTCATGATGATATTGACATACTGCTACTCCTGCTTGAAGACGAGAATGAAGTGCCATATGACAATGTTAGTAAGTACCTTGACAACAGTAGTATGGTTTTTGTCGTTCAAGGGAATGGCACTCTCCCGTATATCATGGACAATAGCGAGAATAAGACTGATGATCCCTACCTCCTCCAGCTCGTATTCTACAATATGCTATCGACTCCAGTAGAGTACAACCTGACCATATCCTACGTAGACAATTTGATTGCTATACCTGCTAATCCAATCCCCAGTAACAGTGCATCAAAAACTGAGTCTGAACCAGTTCCCTTCATTGTGGGATGGTTACCGCTTTTGGTGATCGCAACAGTGGTGAATGAACGACGTCGGTATAAAGATTGAATTCCTGTTCTCCTAATATTTCTTATCTAATTCATCTATTGATGGAGTGATTCGAACTCTGGGCTGCACAAAATGCGAGTTCTAGACTGTCCGAACAGTACCTTCTTCAATCAGGAATACCAAGATTAATCATGGTCGATAGCATTCACTTCGTCATCGTCGGTGTCTCGTACATCATCGCCAGTCTCATCATCTACCTCAGAGGGAGGAAGAACCTCTACGACAAGGGTATCTCGTGGGTTCTCTTCTCCTTCTTCCACGGTCTAGACGAGCTCCTTGATGGTCTCAGTGGTCTGGTAAACTTCGACGAGGGCACCCACCTCCTCCTCGAGAAACTAGAGCTGAGCAGCATCTACCTCGCCTCCATCTTCCTGATGATGACCATCTTTATACAATTGGGTCTGATTTCTGCAAGGCAGCAGGGGCTCGCTGGGATACTCACACAGGCCCCGGTCATCATCCTCTTCCTCGCGCTCAACGACCAGGCAATCGGGGCGATTGTCGATACCACCACACCTGTCTTCGGGAAGGAGGTCAAGCTGTTCATCTTCATCCTGAGTGTCATCCCTGCCATCCTGTTGGTTCTTGCGTACTTCTCGGAAGCGATACGTCTTAGCCTGAAGAACGTGAAGCTAGGGAGGTCGCCTTTCTCCCACACATTCCCGATCTACATGTCGGGGTTGATGATGGTCCTGTATACTATTGGCGAGACTCTTGCTGATGTCAATGTGGCATTTCTCTACCTTGAGATCGTATCCATCGGCTACATCATGCTGGCACCGATCGAGGTGAACTTCGGTACGGACGGTACTATCCAATTCTTCTTGATCTACCACGAGCAGGGCCTGCCCCTGATGGAAGTGAGATTCAACAACAAGCTGACCGATGATACGCTGATGCTGATCTCGGGACTTCTCGGTGCAGTTAACACCCTCGTGGGCTCTGAGCTCAAGATGGGGAATCTTCGTCAGATCGAGACCGAGAGCGGCTACCTCCTCTTCGAGAAGCGTGGTGAGTTCGTCTACGCCGTTCTCACACAGAGTGTCTCCGTGAACATCAACGAGAAGTTCAGTGGACTTATCGAGAAACTGGAGAAAGAGATCGGAGACAACGTTGACGTGACCAAGAAGAACGAGGAGCTCTCCACAACACTTGAGGGTATGATTATTCAAGATCTTAGTGTCTGGGTATAGGTGTAGAATCAAGATTCTCAGATCGATGTTTTGATAGGTGGTTTTTGGATATTTTATGTGTGGTTATAATGCATGTAGAGCAGCACAGATTATGGAGAACTGGGAGTACTTGAGTCCCCGTGCTGACGGTCCAACACCCTGACTAGGGAAAAACCCCTGCGATCAGGGTACTGAGGTATGTCTTCTTGCTCCTTAATCTCAGGATATACTTTTCTTGAAGCTGTTTACAATGACAAGAATTTCAGACGTTTTCGAGAATTATCTTCCCTCTTGTTTACCAGTTAATCTCCTAGATGCAACAAATATTGCCACTAAAAGAAATACTGAGATTGAAAAGGTTGCTGTGTACTGTAATGTCTCGTTAGACCACTCTGGTTCAAGGAAAACACTGCCGACAAGGAGAATAACTAAAAAGGACCAACCCACTCCCAGTAGTAAGAAGGGAATCCCTTCACTTTTGATAAATCTCTTATTGTTCATAGTGATTTCACGATTACCATATTTTTTTGTGAAGGGGGTTGCGAGGAAAGTGTTAAGAATTATTCCCTCAATTGCAAAAACTAGTGCAAACATGGTCTGAGAACTGGTCGGAGATGCTTTGTAGATCACCCATACCGTACCAAATAGGGAGATCATAATAGGGGACATTATGGACAGAAGAATTTTATCTAAGAACGAGTTTGTCCAATCTATTCCATTCCCAACAGTATTCAAGGAGGTTATCAGGAATGAAAGTGATATCATCATTGGGATAAATAGTGCCAATAGAAACTCAAAATCGGGGAAAAGCACCACTCCAATACCCAGCAGAAGAATGACAAATGAGAATAGTATCCTATGGTTTCTCACGTGAGATGTGAAGAAATCCTTTTGCATAAATATCATTTCCTCGTCATGGCTAAATATTTTTCGGTACAGTGGGGGGAGAATCGAGAGCACTAAGGATGACTATTCCCCGAGGTGTATTGTGATATTTTCGTAGCAACGCTGCTATAGCGGGACAGCAATTCCAATTAGAATAATTCGTTGGCAGCAGAGTTCACACCATGGATTCTACAACTTAC
>JALWRB010000198.1 GCA_027077875.1 Candidatus Heimdallarchaeota archaeon | reverse complement strand
TGAAGTAATCCGTCACTTAATCACCAGCCCATCTGTGGGATTCTGTTCTATACAATTCCAATATCTCATCACGTGCTCTCTCGTAATCAAAATCTTCGAGTGTATCGATACCTTCACTCCTCCGATATATGACTTCCATCAGGAGTTCCCCTTTTGACTTTGCCTCAGCGTAGGGGATGTGGGAGAACGTGACCATCGAGTACTTTGTGATGATCTCCCGTGGATATTTCTCATATAGCTTAAGTTCGATCTGCTTTCGGAAGAGGAAGGCGTCGTCAGCAACACTGTCCCTCATCTCGATGAAATTCTCTAGTGCCAAGTCTGCTATGGCATCTGCATTGGGCTTCCGTGACCTGCTGAACCGTGGAAAGATCTCTGCCCAGTTGCCCTTATGTTCCGAGATCATCTTGTTGAGTATCCTGCAATCCTCAAAGGCAGCGTTCATACCTTGGCCATAGAACGGAACTATCGCATGAGCGGCGTCTCCGATAAGCAGGGAGATATCGCTGAAGTGCCATGGCTCTGTCCTGATTGTCCCCAACAGGCCCACGGGATTCGACATAAAGTCATCGACATAAGTCGGCATGATCTCCACCGCGTCAGGGAAATATTCCTCGAAGAACTCTTCAATCAACTTTGGTGTCTTGAGAGAAGCAAAACTCTTCTCACCCTCGAACTTTAGGAAGAGTGTTGCAGTAAATGACCCATCCGGATTAGGGAGGGCAATAAGCATAAAGCTCTTCCGGGGCCAAATATGGAGGGAGTTCTTGTCAATGACATGTTGTCCCTTCTCGTCGGGGGGTATCACCAATTCCTTATAGCCATGTTCCAAAAAGCTTTGGGAGTAGTTGAATCTTCCTAGAGTCTGCATGGTGTATCGTACTGCAGACCCCGCTCCATCTGCACCGATTATTGTCTGTCCTCTTATACGTCTCCCCTCCTTTAGAAGGAAGTCACCTGTAGACGGGTCGATCCCTGCACAGGGCTCATTGAAGTTGATCTTCACTCTACCGGTAGATTCTGCCGCATCCATGAGCATTTTGTTAAGCTCGGATCTTGAAACCGAATTTATGTACTCATGATCAAATTTGCCATAGGGCTGAAACTTGGTGGATCCGTCCTGACCGTGAATCATCCTTCCTTTCATGGGTATTGAGATCTTCAGAACATCATCGAGAACGCCTACTTCTTCGAGTGGACGCATTCCACGTGGAGACAGTGCCAGATTTATTGACTTGCCTCCACCAATGTTCTCGACCCTCATATCAGGTCTTTTCTCATAGACCTCAACATCATAGCCTTGCTTGGCTAGGTAGATGGCCATGAGTGAACCAGCTAGCCCTGCGCCTGCCAGAATGATCTTATCCTGCGGTGCTTCCATATCGGGTACATGAATTCTCAGGAAATAACCTTTTCCCTCAACAGGAAGACTACAGGTTTTTCGCCATGATTCTATAGAATCTATAGATGTCCATGAAAGAGTTGTACAAAGGTACTGGGGCCACACGTATCACGTCTGGTTCTCTCCAGTCACAAATTACTCCCTCCTCAGTCAACTTATCAAAGAGTTTCTTTCCATCGGCTCTCACGTGAATTGATATCTGACATCCACGTATCTCAGAGGGAGGTGAGATCCAAATTTGGTCACTATCTATGGAATCAAGGAGGAACTCGAGATACCCCGTCAATTTCACACTTTTCTCTCTTAATCTCTCCATACCCACCTCATTGAAGATCTTCAGGGATTCTCTGATTGGTGTCATCGAGAATATTGGTGCATTGCTGAGCTGCCATGCTTCCGCGGTCTTCATAGGTACGAAATTTGGTTCCATGAGGAACCTTCTAGATTTGTCATGTCCCCACCAACCTGCGAACCTCTGAAGATCTTTCCCAAGATGCTTCTGGTGAACGAATGCACCTGCGATAGCCCCGGGGCCACTATTGAGGTACTTGTAGGTACACCATACTGCAAAGTCAACCTCCCATTCGTGAAGATTCAGGGGGATATTCCCAACTGCATGAGCCAGGTCATACCCGACCACCGCCCCAACACGATGTGCCACACGTGTGATGTCCTCCATGTCAAACACCTGCCCAGTGTAGTAATTAACTCCACCCAGCATAACCAATGCGAGGGAATCACCATGCTTGACTATGCTCTCAACAATATCTTCATGCCGGAGGTATCCCTCTCCCTCCCTTGGAAAAAGCTCTATCAGAGCGTTCTCGTAACCATGAAATCGTAATTGTGACTTCATAGCATACTGATCTGACGGGAAGGCAGACCCCTCTATCATAATCTTGTACCGAGTATTCGTCGGTCTGTAGAACGAGACCATCATCAAATGTAGATTTACAGTTAATGTGTTCATGATCACTACCTCCTCCTCCAGTGCGCCAACGATCGGGGCCATCAGCTTGCCTAAATCTTCGTGGTACGACACCCACCTTGTGTCTTTGAAGTGCCCCTCGACTCCGTTTTTCTCCCATGAATGCAACTCCCGCTCCATTGCCTCCCTAACTGTCCTTGGTTGTAGACCCAAAGAGTTCCCACAGAGATAAATGCTCTCTCCGTCTCCATGGGGAGGGATATGAAACCTCTGTCTATACTCTGCCAAATCGTCTTTGTTGTCCATCTTCTTTGCGTATTCCTCGCTTGGCAAGAATTCCATATTCCCAAATCGACCCATAGTTCAATAAATCTATTGGCCCGATGGGATTGGTTTTGTGATTGGTTCTTCCATCCTTTGGAAGTCTAATCCAGAAGAAAATACAAATCGTTTTATTGAACGAATTGAAGCAAATTTTACTAAATGTATTCTGATCTAATTCATAAGTCAGTGGTGTTGATTGGAGAGAGGTATCCCTCCAAGATAGCATGGAGACAACTCCATGATTCCCATGAGACTCCACTTAATGAGAATGAGCTCAGGGGGCTCATATCCAAGGTCGGAATACATGTCCTCAAGAAACGCCCACCCCCTGGCTCTGTCCGAAAGATCACTGATAATTGGAGGCTCCTCTACTACGAGGTAAATCCTGTAGGGTCTAACAGAAGTTTGGTCTACGCTCTGGTGACCATGGAGGAGAAGATCCCGAAGGAAGTCAAACTCGCAATGATGTCGGTAACCCAAAGAGGAGGTCTGTACTCCCCCAAGAGATTTTTCCAAGAGCTACTTGACCTCATAAATAACAAGGAGTTGCTCCTAGAAGATCAGAAACTTACACTAAGTAAAGCCTTGGCTATTCTCGAAGACATAGATATCACAGACATAGACGTCAATCAGATCGGAAGGCTCATTTCACTGATCCAACGATCTGGTGAACTCAGCAACGAGGTCCTTGAACAGATCCACTATCTCGCGTACGAGATGCTTCTGTACTTGGAGAACCTTGATAGTATCGACATTGATATCGACCTTGGTCTGGATGGTGCTTACACAGTAGCTGAGAATTACCGTGAACGTGAAGTCTTCCATCTTGCTCTGGAACTTTACAAAAAAATCGTTCCACTCGCCGAGAAGAGGAATAGGGAGGTTCTGAGTATAACTAGTCAGATTAAAATAGCTCAACTCTACCATCAGCACTTCCCGATGAGTGAAGAGATCATCATTGACACCCTAATCCAGATAGACCAGAAGAGATTGGGAAATGCAAACCAGTCCGATCGTGAGATATACTACACATTGTTAGGACTGGCTAATGAGAACCTCGGAAACCTCGATAAAGCCCATAAGTACTATTTAGCTGCCATTGATGTCGCTGAATCTGATATTGCAGAGCCTATGTGGATATTAAAATCCTATTTGTTCTTCGGGAGGTACAACGAGGAGAACTATCTACCCGAAGAGGCAATCAGGAATTACCTTACTGCTGCCTCCCTTGCTTTCTCTGCTGGAGATTTAGAACTAGCTGACAGCTACAGAACCATGGCAGGAAAACAAGAGATGGTCCTATCTCATTGGGAGATGATACTTTCTGCAAGAAAAAGAGCCGAGGGTGATCTCGAATCCGCGGAGTACAATGCTTGGAATTCCCTCCGCCTCATGCTACGGGCATATGAGCACATAGAGACACGTGAACGATACACCCTCGTGGCTGACAGCAAGAAGGTATTGGACATGGCTGCTAAAATTCTGTCAATAGAGGGTAAGCGAAGGAGAAACCTCTCCGTTGTGAGGAAATTCAGTAAGATGGTGGAGAGCCTGCAGCTACAGAAGATAAAACGAGAACAGGAAGAGCAGTTGATCAGAGGACTTCATGAGAAGATCGAGAGTTTCATCCCATTACCACCTCCGACATTCCTTCTTATCGCACTTGACGGGAGGATGATCGTGAGCGGTAAAATCCTCAACTCTGAGTGGCAGGAGACTGACCTCGAGAGTGTTGTGTTCTCCGGAATTATAACTGCCATAATGGCTCTTCTCTCGGAAGTCTCAGACTCGTCGCTCCGTACTATCGATGCGGGGAACTTCAAGATCATCATCGAGCGTGATAATAACGCTGCAGCGGTGCTACTCGTCGATCGTGAGCAACTAGAATTTCGAGAGAAACTGAAGGAGATCCTCAAGGAGATCGATAAAAACCTCCGAGACCGAGTAAGATACTGGGAAGGTAAAAGCGATATAGTCCCCCAGATCAAATCGTACGTGCTGAACTCTCTCGCTGGGATTCACTAAGTAATTTACATACCAAAAATAATTCTGCTCTTGTCATCCCAACATTTAGTAGAATTATATTCGGAACATTTTAGATAAATTATTCCTATACTTATTTATGAGCGTCTCCATTGTCTCCTGTAATTATGTCTGTAATAGTTGCGGAGCGAGGCGTAGTATCAATCTTGACAGCAGAGTTCACCAGAATCGAAGGGACCTCAAAATACAGGGGCTTGCCTCGTACATAGATATTCATATTGACCAGAAGAAGACTGGAAGGGATCATGGAGTCAGGCTATTTATCGACCCTCAATATAATGTAAGATCCAACGATGTTATCCGTATACGGAAGGCAGAGAAACGATCTACAGGTCTTCCCTCACCCAAGCTCACCCCTATTTTAAAGAAATTTTCCACTGAGCTATTCTCATGCAAGTCCCTTCAGTTGGAATCTAAGCATCATAACATCAAAATTGTCGTCAACAATTCCATTGAGGAGTTAGCTAACAAGAAAACTGGAGTTATTGAGCTGGCATCAGACTACGAGACAGTTAACCTGAAGATTGAGTATATGGAATCTGAGGTCTCTGCTGAATCTACACTCTATCTTATTCAGTGGGGCAAGATCCTCTTACATTGGGTAGAGTTCACAGGTAGATTCCAGTACAATTTCGTAGCTCCACTTCTGAAGATTATTGACCAGAACTTTGTGAGACCACCCACCGTGACTGACGAACTCGTCATTTCAATCCTCCTCGATGCACATGCGACCATCTACGCATTTGACACAGAGATAGATCTTGACAAGGTACTTCACGGATCTGTAATTACCTTCCCTGCTTTCGATGAGAAGGAATCGTTCAAGGAGATCACAGGGCTTGATATAGATGTACTGTCCTCTGTCTCATCCAGACTTCGGAACGGTGAATATCTCGACCTTAGTCTACTCAACGAGGAAATTGAGAAGAGCTTACCACCTGAGAAGTGGTCGTCAGCACGGGATTCACTGGTTCAGTTTATTGTTGAACTTATTCGCGTTGACGCAATCGGTTTCAGTGTCAGCTATCTTCAATAACATAAAATCACAGAATAACCTGTTGAACAGAATTATGATAAGTTTCTCAGAGAAATTTCTGGAGTACATTTTATTCATGGTGATGCTGTCTCTTTCATCCATTGTGCGAAAGAACACAGTAGTGATATTTTCACCTATAGCTAAATAGATCATCTGTTAGCGTATTCAAAAAGCTGATGTCTTCTGGATCTAGCTTAGTGAGGTTTTGTACAATATCCTTCTTACTCAGATAGCTGTTCAGCTCGGAGATATACATGTCGACCACTTGGTTGAGGTACCTACTTTTCCGCTTTGTGATGAGTGCTAGTAGTATCTCGCGGCCACTCTCAAGTATGAACTT
>JALWRB010000197.1 GCA_027077875.1 Candidatus Heimdallarchaeota archaeon | reverse complement strand
TATGGCTAAAAAATAATACATATTATTAATATTTTCCATATTTTGAAATAATATAATTTTCTGTGCAATAATCCGAATTGTGATTATCCGCAATATCGATTAAATCGTCAAATAGTTATCTTTGACCTCTGAATAAACGATATCTTATATTTACTACTATGGTGGTAGACTCTCTGAAAAATATTGGGTAATTATTTATGTCCATATTTTACATTTTATCGGGAGTGGTGTGTATCCACTACTATTTCGATAAACTAACTATGATGTGCGATATTCGCACCTTCCAAGTTGAAGATGATTGCGCAGGGGTCTTAGGTGGTCGATTGTTTAAAATAATTTCGTACCCTTTGACATGATCCTGCCAAAACCTTCAAGTTTGGTCTCGTATTGACAAGACTATGAGGGTCGGTCGAGTCGGTGCATACCTCCGTATTCCCCTGTTCAATCCTACAAATTCTCGGCCATCATTGCTCAAGTTCTTGTCTAATCCCATGAACCTACTGATCTTCCATCTTCTTGCCAACAACAGGACAAGGAACGGAAAACCAATATTTTGGGATCAACGGATGATCAGATCTCTCCTCAGATTGAATCAGACAAATGTAGGTTCGTTCTTCTCTCGAATGTACAGTTTCAAGAGAAATGAACTCTATCGAGACCTTCTTGAGACTAGGAAAGTAAAGGGACAAGAACATTACACCTTCAGATATTCCCGTACGAAACAGCTTGTCCCCCTCGACAACTTCCCTGATACCCGGAAAATTATGGGATATCGTCTCTCGACATCCCGCTTCCTGTTTGAATTTAACGAGAGCTATGATGGGACGTGGGGTAGACGGGAGGTAGATGTATCAATTAAGAGTGACAGGATGATCCTGGTCAATCTCAACAATCTCTTCAAGCTTCTGTCTAACCCAACTATGAGGTCTATTCTCTCTGCTTTCGAATCATCGAAAGAGGTGCTCACTCTCAGAGAGGTCTCGGAGAGGATGGATTCATGTGGAGTTTCGTTCAGGTCGAAATCACTCGCTGAGAGGATTGTCCCCCAACTTAAGGGGATTTCCCCCGATTTGCACCCCATAAAGGTAGAAGTTGAGGAAAAACGGTCAAAACCAGGGAAGGGGAGAGCACCGATCTATCATATCAGCCCCTTGTACTTTGCACTTGAGGTTCATTTCAGCCTATACGATTACCTAAATATTTTGAAATTGACTGACTATGGAAATTTTCTTCATGTATCTGGATTTGTTCTCTAATCTGCAGCTGCAGATATCTCTTCCTCTTCTTTCTTCTTTTTCTTCTTCTTTTTCAGAATGCCATGCTTGAGCTTGTATTCATTAATATTGAGGATGAATCTTGAGTGTGCTACAGGTTCTCCAAGATGGTTTTCCAGTTCACTCGCCTCCTTCTTCTCTAAGCTGCTCAGGAATTTCTTTACCTTCTTGACCACATCCTCCTCTGCTGGAAGAATCCCTACCTCTGAGAGGATGAAGGGGACCTCAAAGGATGGGAGCCAACCACAATCCTTCAGAATCATTGCACGGGTCTCCATACTAAATTGTCCCTTGGTCTTCTTGAGATAGAAACGGAGGTCTGAAGCATGTCCTACAGTATCTCCTCCGAGCGGTACAATGTTGGGACCCATCCCACCTACAGCACCGATATTGGCCATCACATGGTTGGTGTAAGCTACGATCATCTCGAATGATTTGGCGAGGCTCTTGAGCTTGGCCAAGGTCTTACCCAGCAGTGACTGTCGAGGTGCCATCCTGCTCAGATCCTTCCCAGTAACTGACGCGAATTCCGCACGAAACGGCTGGATGACCGAGTCGACCACGATCAAACCAACGTCATGTTCGTAGACAAAGGAATCTATCGTGTCAACAACGGCATAGAGGTCTCTTCCCGACAGGACAAGTGTAGGTTCGATAAGGAAGAACTTGTCATTGATGTCGTCCTCGGAGAGCCCGTAGTACCTTGCTGCATTGAGTAGTCTCATGATGGAGAAGGATCCCTCTGTGTCAATAAAAATAACCGAGCGTCCCCAACCACCCTTGCTCTTAGGAAGCAGACATCGAATGGTCAGGTCGTACATCCACTGTGTCTTGCCCATCTGGGGTTTGCCATAGAACTCTATGAGAGTCCCCGACCTGAATCCCAGGTCATTCCCGTCAAAGAGGTTAAAGTTGAGGTCCTCTACCTGCGTAAGGAGATACTGTCTCTTCTTGTTCTCCTCCACTTGATCCTGGATGGTCTTGAGGAACTTTCCCTTAGCTGCAATCACCCTTTTGTGGTGAAAGATTTTCAGTGCGGTGTCCTCTCCTACTCCCTTAACATCCATTAGGTCGTCGAGAGTCTTTTTCTCAAAGTTAGAGAAATGTGTCCATCTGATGTTCTCAAATGCCTTTCTAACTTTCGTAGCCTGATTTCCGGAGATGATCCCGTTTCTTGCCATCTCATCCAGAAACACGTCTACGGTCGGGTTAACGGTGTATACCGCTCCCTCGTACTCGAACGTCTCCAATTTGGATTTCTTAGTCGAGGGGGCGGCCGTTTCCTTAGACTTGGTCTTGGTGGCTTTCTTAGTTGTCGCCATTCTACAAACCAATAACAAATTTCTATATAAGGAAAAATAACGGTAGGAAATATTAAAGGCGATCGTCTGCCCAGAGATAAGTCAAGTAGGAGATGAACCAAATGACCAGAAACATGAGGAGCCACAAGAGGTCTGTAAGCTGAAATGCGTCCGTTGACAGAGCTATTGCCAGAAAGGTAAGAACCTTTGCTCCGTGGAAACATGCATGAAGCCACTGGTAAGGAATGTCCCCTCTACGTAGAAGCTGTAGGTATATCACCCACGCCACTGCGTAGAAAATCACTATGAAAAGAACCGATGAGATTGGTATTTGTCCTAAATCAGCATTGAGGAGATGGCCACTATCAAACACAATGACATCTTTGATGTTCGAGATTATCATGAGGTAAGAAGTGCTGAAAAGTTGAAGTAGGAGGACGATTATATTCGTGGTTGGAATCCCGTAGAGGGCAGGCAGAGTCTTCAGTTCTGCTACCTTGTCCTTCTTGATGTCCCTGACATCACCTATGATGTGTACCTGCAGGTCGGTCATCGCAACAAAAACTGCTAGAAGGATATCAGTACTAGTCAAAGCAAAGTAGCTTGAGATGACCAAATAGAGTGCGAAACCAGAAAGGCTTCTGAACAAGTAGGTAAGGAGGGTTCTCCTTTTGTGCTTGTAGTAACCGTACGCTGACGCAAAAACGATCAGGAGAATCAAAGAGATGAACGTGGAGGCACTTCTCAAAACCGAGATTAGCAAGAGAAGGGCTAGGATCGATCCCAATACTGTTTTCAGGATTTGTGGTGGAACAGAGACAGCTGTGAACAGACGGTCTCGTCCCATCTTCCTGTCCTCCTCCAAATGCATGAGGTCATTGATGGCGAAAAGAAGTGGCATGACCAAGAACACCAATAACCAGACAACGAATAGATCCAGTGCAGAGACCACTGAGTAGATCGACTTGGTGAAGATGACCATAATGATCAGAGACCACTGATGAACTATGTGAAATGGGCGAATCAAGAGCAGGGACATCCGAAGGATGCTGCCCCGACTTCTTTTCATGCACGGTCTCAGTTTCAGGGATATAACAATACCTTGATGTGAAGGTAGAAAAATGGGTAAGTTAGTCAGGTATGTTGTAGAGTGGTCAGGAATTCAATTGAGATTGATGGTATATCCGTCGAGTACGAGCTTATTCAGACTAGTCGAAAAACAGTAGCCATTGAGGTTAGACCCCCCTCGACAATTATTGTGCGAGCTCCCAAGGGTAGGGATAAGACCTCAGTGGAAGAATTTCTTAGATCAAAAAACAGATGGATTGAGAAGGCGCTACAGAGGGTCGCTCAGGTCGAGATGGTGGAGGAGAGAAACTACACGTCTGGGACTAGTATCCTGATTCTCGGTCAGGTGCGGAGAATACGTGTCGAGAGTGTCAAGGGAAGATCTCCCAAGATGGCAATCTTCAAGTTGCAAGGGCAGGATCTTGTGATCAAGTACGATCCTACGCTTTTGGAAGATGGAGAGTCTGAATTTCTACGTAGCAAACTAATCAAGTTCTTCAGGAAGGAAGGTCTAGCGTATTTCAGGGAGAAGACCTATAAATTCGCGAAGATCCTAGGAGTCAGTCCAAGTGATGTCGGTATAAGGTACTACAAGTCGAGATGGGCATCTACTGACTCCAAGAAGAAGATCACCTACAACTACAGGCTATATATGGCGCCCATCCATGTAGTGAACTACGTGGTTGTGCATGAGCTTGTCCACCTCATCCACTTTAACCATTCCCCCAAATTCTGGCAATTGGTAGACTCTCTCATTCCCAGACGTAAGGAAGCAGAGGAGATCCTGAGGAAGAAGACCTTGGTCTATCAACTCTAACCCTATCTATATAGGTTGAATTCTTTAAACAGTGGTATGGATCTTTCCCAGAGATACAAGGCATGGCTCTTTGACGGTGATGGTGTGCTCTATACAGGAAACACGCCAGTAGAGGGAGCCAATGATTTCGTGAACTCCCTCAGAGAGAAGGGGAAACCCGTGGTTCTGATCACAAATAACTCCACATCAACTGTAGAGGAGTACCGAAGAAAACTAGATCGGATGGGGCTCCAGTTTGACCAGATCTACACCTCTGCATATACCGCTATATCTCGTATCAATGGTAAGTCCGTGTTTGTACTTGGGGAGGAAGGTATACATGACGCCTGTAAGAAGGCAGGTATAACAACTGACGAGAACGACTATGACATCCCCGATTACGTGGTGGTGGGTATGGACAGAACCCTCACCTATGAGAAGCTCAGGAAAGCAGTGTGGTACATCCTACAAGGTGCAAGGTTCGTGGCCACAAACCCGGATAGGACCTTTCCTCTGAAGGACAGCATCGCACCTGGGGCTGGCTCCATGATTGCAGCGGTCGAGGCTTGTGTCGGACATCCTCCAGAGTTTATCGCTGGTAAGCCAGAGGTTCACCTGTTTAGACAAGCATGTGGAGATTTAGGGTTTGAGCCAGATGAGGTGGTGATGGTGGGTGACAGATATGAGACGGATATACTTGGAGCATCGAGAGCGGGGATAGATTCAGTACTTGTACGAACCGGTATAGCCTCAGGATATAGTATTGAGGATCTGGAAA
The DNA here is from genome assembly GCA_027077875.1 of Candidatus Heimdallarchaeota archaeon. Classification (GTDB taxonomy): domain Archaea; phylum Asgardarchaeota; class Heimdallarchaeia; order Heimdallarchaeales; family Kariarchaeaceae; genus S139-21. The sequence continues at coordinate 865 of JALWRB010000197.1, read as the reverse complement.
GGATTAGATCTTCAAAGCATCCTCCGACATATGTGGTGAATACCCTAAACGAAATAAGCTGAGAACACGTTTGTCAATCATGAACTCCGTACGAGTGTTGAGTCTTAGTATGGGTACTGTGGCTGAAAACCTCGCGCTTGAGCACAGTATAATACAATCCAAGTTCCCAACCCTACGGGTTTGGAAGAACAATGACACTGTGGTACTCGGACGGACACAGGACATCCACAGAGAGGTGGATCTTGACTACTGCAAGGAAAATAATATCGAGGTAAACAGGCGGATATCATCAGGAGGTGCTGTTTATCATGATCTCGGGAATCTCAACATATCATTCTTCTTCCCCTTGAAACTACTGGGCAGGGAGGTGATGACTGCCGTAGGCAGATTGACACTACTTTTGTACAACTCGTTAATCGACCTCGGGATTGAATCTTTGGCAATTCATAATCTGTCCAATCTCACCTTCAGGGGTGCGAAGATCTCGGGCTCTGCACAGTATGTTTTCTCGGGATACCTCCTGCACCACGCAACCCTCCTAGTCTCCAGTAATCTTGAGAGACTGGAAAGAAGTCTTCTCGTGAAGGAACGAGAACCTTCAGTTAGGAACGCTAGCAGATATTACCCCACGACAAACCTAGGGAATTTAGATGATAAGCGTTTTCTCAAATCGATTTCAGATAATGTATCCAAAGAATTCGAAGAAACATTTGTTGGCGAGGTCAAGGAGGAAGAACTACAGAGGATGAATCAGCTCGTAAACGATGTGTACACTAAGGATCACTGGATTATGAGGGGAAGACTCCGAGGCAAATAATATTTTTAAGCGTAATAGGATATCTCATGTATGTACCTAATTGAGCCA
>JALWRB010000196.1 GCA_027077875.1 Candidatus Heimdallarchaeota archaeon | reverse complement strand
TTTGTCTATCCCGGCATGCCACATGGAATCGGTAAGCCGAAGGAGAACCTCGCGGTAATCACACAGAACTACCAGTGGTTCAGACACCACTTGACGGGGTCAGAACTGGACTTTTACCCACTGATGGGAGAAGAGGAAGAGTAACCCACACTAGTTCTATACATCTATGGGATACCTTATACAATAATTGTGATAAATTGTTTTAATGATTTGAGGGTAGCGCCTAGGTACTACGTCTTCGCTGCCTCACCAATAGCCCTGATAGCACTATACTGACTATTGCAAAGAACGGGAGGAAAGACGCCGAGGAGGTAATGGTCTCCGTAACCGTCGTGCCTTCAGCAGTGACTTCGTTCGAGGTAGTTACTGTTGCTGAAGAGACCTCAGTGGTAGTCTCTGTAGCAGTTTCAGTAGTAGTCTCGGTAGATGTTTCGGTAGTAGTTTCAGTGCTGGTAATGATTGCTTGATCTGACGATTTAATGAAGAATTCAGTAACCTGCGAGCTATACCCTGTTTTTGATAGAGATACAGTAGCAGTCGCATTCTCAAAGTTTAGTGGGAGTGTTACTTGGTAAACTCCATCACCCTTGTCAACCAAGGAATAACTTGTGGAAAGGAAGTCAACACTACCAGTGGCTCCAACGATCCCGCCAATATCTGAAGAATAACTAATTGTAAGCACCTGATCCGATATGGTTCGGTCAATACCTATTATCTGCACCTCAGTTGGGTGAGGGTTGATTGGGATATTGATCGGGGATGCAGATCCCAAAAAGTAAGTATAATCTAAGAGAACTAGTTTAATCCGGGGTATAATTATTCCCAGATTCTTGGCGAGCCAACTATTTACATTGATCGTCCCAAGGTCATAGAAAAGGACCCTACCGGATAGAGTGAGAACAAAATCGACTTGGAAGTCCAAATAGTACTTGTATTCTAAATTTTCGATGGCCAATCCAGCAGATGGAGCGTCTGTGAGATCTATGTCCATCGGGATTATTTTCATCTCTGAGTTTATCCAATTAACACGTGAGATATCAGACTGACTATTAGTGGTACTGACATCCCCCTCGATTGAGATTATCTGTCTGAACATGTCCACTATGTCAAGCTTAAGCGAGATATCACCCAGCCAAGATACCTGTGGCAGAAACTGCGATAGCTTGAGCTCAATGTTGGTCAGAGGTTCCACATACTTTTCTCCAATAACATCTGCAAAGGTGAATGTTGTCACACCGATTGGGACATAGAACTGTTCCAAGAACTCATCAAAATAGATGTTTTGAGATCCAGAGAACGAATACTGATCATACCGGAATGAGTAACCCAAGTCAAGTGAGACATTCAAGTACATGTTCAACGAAGGGGCGGAGGCAATGGAGTAAACCGACGTAGATGTTCCACTAGCTACATGTTCAGGAATTAAAAACGATAGGACTTCTTCAGAGTAGATATTCACTCCGACGGTAAGTTGAGGTTCAATTGATATAGTTAAATCCACGTCATTGGGGGTATACGAGAGGACGGTGGAAATCGACTTCTTGAAATCGAGGATATTCTGCTGTATGACCTCCTGCTTGTATTCATACCCATCTATGATAAAGGGGTTCTGGACATTTAATTGCAAAATAACAGTTCCAATACCAACCATACCTGTATTGTCTGTTGCTGCCACCTCTAACCTTATCAAGGAATCAACTTGGTAAGCGGATAAATCAATTGTTGTGTTGAGAATTCCGTTGGAGGGGTCGTAGTCACTAATAACCTCAGTTCCATTCAGGGTGATTGAAGAAATTAAGTAGTTGGAATTGATATCTTCAATGTCAGCAAGTATGCTTACCGTGTCATTAGAAACTATGTCCCCACTCGTTGGAGATATGAACTCTACAGTCGGAGCAAACTCAACAATGTTGGTCCGAATGAAAATTTCAGCTTCAGATCGATCTATGGTGTACTCTCTATCTGATAGACTACTACCTGTTACATCCCCCATTTGTAGGGTTGCATAGATACTCCGTGTTTCCCCTAGCCCATTACCATAATTCCTACTTTCAGGTAAATAGAGATACGTACTATACCCATTAGTGTCAGTAGGTGTATAGAAATATTGATCGGGGAGGAGAACGCCATAGGTGACATAGGGTATGAGAAGGGTCACTTGATTCCCCACGACAGCATCATCGATACTGAATCTGACATCATACTTGAAATTAGTATAGAGAGAGAAATCCCAAACTGGCCCTCCAATAATTCTGAAGTAGACTCTTGCACTGAGGTTCCACCCTCCATTCACAATATTAACAGGAATGTTCTGATTGTCTGTGATATTGTAATACTCAACTCGGTCGAGGGAGATCTCACCATACATAGTCAGAGCTCCCGAACCTGCACCATCCTCACCACCTCGATAGTAGACGGTGTCTGGGAAGCCAGTTGTCTTGATAAACTGCACATAGTATTCTTTGATTTTACCTATACTCCTTCCAAAAGAGCTGATTGCACTATCCAGAGTAAATATAGAAGAATTGAACCATGCTGATTCAGTGCTCCCGAGGGTAACACTTGTAAAGTAAGTGGTAGCGAGAACTGTATCAATACCCCAGACAACGTTCCTCTTCAGCTCGACCTTTAGGTCGATATTTGAGAACGGCCCTTTGGCAAGCACGGAAATAGTCACTTGGTTACCCGGAAATGCGTAGCTGATCTCCTCTCCAGTTGATGCGTTGTAGATATGTACCTCTATAACCTCAGGGTCAGTGATAGCTAAAGTTTTCGGAGTTTCTGGATCCTGTATTCGATCTACTGTGGGGGGCTCATCATCGGCTATATTCCTCAAAGGTTTAATCGTGTACTGGTCTACGAATCGACTTGAACTCACAGTGTCTGGAGTTGTGGATTCGTCTGAATTGGGTTGTGCTCTCCCCTCAATAGACATAGTCGTCGCAAAGGACGAAATAAGCAGTAGAAGGATGAGAACATACTGTTTTCTAATTATCGTTATTCACCATCTAGGGGTGAGATAGACCTCCCCCCGATTCTTGATCTAAACCATGGTAAATAAACATTGCTGAGTCACCCACACCAATAAAACAAAAAAAGTCTTCAAAAAAACAATCAGAAATATACTTAAAGTCTAAAACAGGTGAGGAAAAGGATCAAATAGTCATCAACGTAATTCAAGCTTAATAGTGCTCTATTCAAAGTTATATCCAAGTTGTTCCAATTCCTGTTTGAGGTGTTCTCGTTTCTTGACGGATAGCCGTGAAGCCATAATCCCAGTCCACGCGGCATCAGGGGTATTCCTCCCCTGCCTCCGATAATGTTCCGCCAACTGATTGTCGTACTCCCTCAACTGATCCTCTGTGACCTCTTTGTATTCCTCCTTGAAAACATTGAGAGAAGGATCCATCCGGGGCTTCTGGGGAGGATTCTCTGCGGGCCAACCGATGCTCATCCCGAACAGGGCGAATACACCCTTAGGAAGCTTGAGCAACTCTGCGACCTCCAGAGGATGGTTCCTGATCCCTCCGACCATCACTGTTCCCAGACCGAAGGACTCCGCGGCAAGCGAGAGGGACGTCCCTGCAATGGCAGCATCCACGATCGCCACTATTGAGTTCTCAAGAGATCCGACCATCTTATCCCCGTGCATTTCACATGCCTTCATGATCCGTGAGTTGTCCGCACAGACAGCGATGAAGACATCAGAGCTGAGGACGTGTCCTTGGTTTCCCACCAACTCGTAGAGCTTCTGCTTTCTCGCAGCATCACGCACCACCACGTAGCTGAATGCCTGCCTGTTGCTACTTGTGGGAGATCTCCGTGAAGCCTTGATTATCTGGTCAAGAAGTTCGTCCGAGATACCCTCACCGGAGTGTTTCCTGATGCTCACTCTTCCTTCTAACGTGTCGACTACCGACTTTGAATCCATATCTGGTGGTCAAGTATAGGGAATATATAACTAAGTGATGCGGCAAACTTCAGGTGAAACAGCGTACATCAGATTTATATCGGAATCAGGAGATTCTAGTATAATGCAGGAGTTTACTGCGAGGATAATTGAGGTAATTCGTGACATTCCTGAGGGAAAGGTAGCCACCTACGGACAGGTAGCCCGTCTTGCTGGAAATCATAGGGGCGCACGTCAGGTTGTTCGGACGCTGAAGACCCAGACAAGGAAGAACGACCTCCCGTGGTTCAGGGTGATCAACTCTAAAGGTAGGATCTCAATTAGGGACGAGGTGGGGTTCGAGGAACAACGAGCACGACTCATTGGAGAGGGTGTCGAGGTCACTACAGATGGCCAGATTGACCTCGGTCGGTACCAATGGGAGGGCTGACATAATGTGCGGAAGGTTCAGCCGGTGGATAGGCATCGAGATCCTCCTCGAAAGGTTCAGACCGATCGTGGAGGTTGAGTACACCAAGTCATACAATGTAGCACCTCGGACAATCAACCCCGTGCTTAGGAGCAGTGACGGGGTACTCCTTCTCTCCGGGATGGAGTGGGGGTTGGATCTGGGGAAGAATAGGCCGATCAACGCAAGGGCAGAGAACCTTGACACACCCATGTACAGGGACGCATTTCTGAGCAGAAGAGCGGTGGTACCAGTGAGCGGGTTCTACGAGTGGAAGGACGGGAGGCCTTACCACATCACAGCGGGTGATATCATGACCCTGGGAGCAATCTACAACGAGATCAATGGTCACGGAAGCTTTGCAATAATCACTGTGGAGGCGAACGATCAGATGAGTGACCTCCACTCACGGATGCCACTAATCATCGAGAATATAGAGCAGTGGTTCGGGGAACATCCTCCCTACCAGCTTGTCCGACCGTTTGATGGCTCATTGGATTTCACAGAGGTCTCGACATACGTCAACAGTCCGCGGAATGATGGGGAGGAGTGCATCAGACCAGTCAGCCAGACGTCTCTTGAAGATTTCTTTGGATAAGAAACGAACGCGTGGGGGAAGGATGAAATAGTATATGGGTACTGAGACCTATGGATTACGAGAGACTGTTCACCGAGAAAATGGACGAGCTCATCTCCGAGGAGATGCACCTTACAAACACCCCCGGTACCGCACTGAGCATACTGGAAAAGGGCGAAATCGTCTTCACAAGAACCTATGGTGCAATGGACTTTGAGTTGAGTAGACCTGTTAACGAGGACACACTGTTTAACATTGCCTCTGTGACCAAGTCCTTCATATGCGCGGGTATCCTGAAGCTGCAAGAGGAAGGGAAGCTCAGTGTAAAGGACAAGCTCTCTGATCATCTCCCGGTTACGATCGGGTTCGAGGACGAGCCTATACTCGTTCACCACTTGATGAACCACTCTTCTGGCATCCCGAATCTGGCGGATGGGATGTGGTCGAGGAACCGGGAGCACATGCTGGGAGAACCTGCAAAACCTCGCTATCCATTCACCTCGTGGGAAGACGGGTTCAGGTTCCTCAACGGTGCACAGGAGTACTTGTCAAGACCAGGAAGAAGGTTCCACTACAATAATTTCGGATATGGACTTCTCTCCAAGATCATCACAGAGGTTGCGGGTGAGTCCTACAAACACTATCTACAGAGACATATCTTCCAGCCGCTGATGATGGAACGCACAGGTTTCTACAACGAGATTTGCAAGGACGAGAACCTCGCCAAGGGATATATGGACAAGCCGGGAAGTAAGACGAGAGAACTGGTCAATGTCCCTTACGAGGAGCATAAACTAACGAGATCACTGGACGAAGCAGCGGGTGGGCTCTTCTCCACGGTCAAGGAGCTCGCGAACTACATGAAGATGCAGATGAACGGAGGGGAGTTCGGAGGTAAGCAGATCCTCACGAAGGAAAGCATAGATGAGATGCAGAAGAGACAATTCAAAGAGGAATACCCCAACAATGCGTTCAAAGCAGCATACGGGCAGAGTATGTCTGGTTATGGGTACGGTCTTGCAATCGACGAGGATTTCTACGGGGAGAAGCTCGTGCAGCACTCGGGATCATTCATCGGGGCCAGTGCATGGTTTGCATTCCTACCGGTACACAAACGGGGAGTAATCATGCTGAGCAACCACCATCCCAGTCCGAGAATAATGTCCCAGGGGATACTAGCAGAGAGTCTGGGGATCAAGG
>JALWRB010000195.1:4472-6186 GCA_027077875.1 Candidatus Heimdallarchaeota archaeon | reverse complement strand
GGCTAGCCGGTTGATCCAGTAGAGCAGTTCAAGGCTCGGGTGATGGTGTACCTCATTACCTTTATTTCCTTTATACTCTTCATCCATAGTCTTAATATGATAAATGCAGAATACTCGGGATTGCAGTATGTGGGAGTCTATGTCCTTGCATTCATCACAGTGATTTTCGTCCTTTCACCACTGATCTTCCTCCAGATCCTGATCACAGATACCTTAAGGACGAGACTTTCCTCGAGGTACATGCTCCCCACACTTATGTTGATCTATATATTCGTCTCAATAGGAAAGCAGTTGTATGTCCCCCTCCTTCACATCCTTCGCCTCCCAACTAGATCAGTATCGAGTCCTCCCCTCCCGTACCTCTGGCTCGTCTTCGCAGAGGTGATATTCTGGATCGCAGGGTTTGTCTTCTTGGATCTCAGGAAGAGGAAATCGGGAGTGTTCGTGATCAATTAGTCCTTCTTGACCTCTGGATGATCATTGCTGCTCTCCGTGACTGAGAAAAAATAACAGTATCCGATGATTCACCACGTGTGTATCCACTCGAGGTTTCGGGTGCTGTTCCTCAGCTCATTCACCACCTCGGGAGCCGATGTTTCGAGTCTCTGGAAGAGGAAGTACTCCATCTCGACTCCGGCGACGTACCTGATCATGTCGAGGTTGTGCTTCTCGTTCTCGTCGGACTGCAGGTAGTGAGCGAACATCCTCTCGTAAGCGGCAAGGATATCGCAGTAATTCTCCAGCCGAGCCCTGAATTCACTGAACTTCTTCCGCTTGATGAGACCGACGAGTTCGTCGACTATCCTGAGACCGGGTAGGACGTCCTTGGCCCTTTTGTAGATCTGGTTGGAGAGCTTGCAGAATCCTCCGTTGAGGATGAACTCGATGAGGACGTACTCTCCGGATGCCTCGAACTCCTGCCCTAGGTACTTGAAAATCTGGTCGATGTCCCTGTTAAAGTCTAGCGAGTGTGTGTGTGGGTACTTGAAGCGATAGCCGGAGAGCACCCCCCAGATGATTAGTTTTATGTAGTCCTTCTTGACATTCCTGAAGAAGACGCCGACTTGGTCGTCGTCATCCAGACCGGTGGTCTCTCCCAGATAGGTCTTGAGGACCCCCTTGATCTTGGGGGTGAGCTCCTCCTCCTTGAGGCCGAGTTCCTTGCCATTCTTGATGATGTTCTCGACATGGCTCACGCACACGTCTATTCCGTAGATATTGCTGGTTGAGCCGATGATGAGGAGGTAGGGGGCGAGTTCACCGTCTAGGTACTTGAATCGTATTGTGAACTTGTTGGACTGGATGACCTGCAACGGCGCATTGGTCACCTCGTTGGAGAGGGCAACAATTGCTTGGAAGAGTCCGGAGAGCATCACGGGGTCAGAGGATATTGGGTCTCCGATCTCCACAAGGAGTTCAGGTGGACCTGTCTGCGTCACCATGACGAACGAGCTCATGTTACTTCAACCTCTTCCTGCTGTAGTATATCGACAGCAGGCCTGCCATGAAACCCCCGAACTCGAACACTTTCCCTGCATCTGCGAGGGCAGAGTCAATCAGCTCGTTCTCGACTTTGAGGAACAGGATCAGGTCAATAATCTGCTTGAGAGCGAAAAGAAAGAACGCGGAGATCAGCAGGAATTGCGTGTCGAGCTTCTCATTCAGCTTCTGCAACTTGATCCTCCTCCAGTTCTTCGAGCGGGAGAACATACCA
>JALWRB010000195.1:0-4462 GCA_027077875.1 Candidatus Heimdallarchaeota archaeon | reverse complement strand
GGCTAAACCAGATAGCGTTGATGAGGATAATGATCTTTGTCTGATCGAATAATCGATGAGCGACTGGTGAGATAATCTGTAGGACGACGGTGACAATTCCGAGGAGGACATATCCGAAGAGGACGAGCTGGGAGATTGGAGAGATAACCTTCTGCTTCCCTTTGCTATCAGAAATTGCAGACATAATTATAGTAATCCCACGGATGTATAAAGACCTATTCTTCAATTCCAATTATAATGCGGAAAACCAGAGATACAGATTTTGAAGACGCATATTTGACGACTTTAGCACTTGTGATATGACCGAGTGCGATGAGGTGGATCCACCCGCAGTGACCCCATCTTCACAAAATTGCGTCCCATCGTTCTGCAGTTATGCTGACCAAGAATACCTCTGATTTCATGGGGTAATGGTGTTAGCTGTATAATAATCTTACTCACGATTGGTTCCACCGGTTAGTTTATGAGTGATATTCCAAATTGTAGTCCTCATGTGAGATTTGGGGGCTATTACCCATAGTGTCAGGGATGGGCATTTTGCGAAGATTCTACCCTGCAGAATATATGCAGCTAAACAAACGTTATCCAAGACTTTCCAGTAATTTTTATATTTTACATCAAAGTTCTTTGTTTGTGATGATGAGATATTTTCCAGTAGTGCTCTGCATACTACTGCTAGTTTCCGGTGTCCAAGGTGCCTACAGCACCATTATACTTCAGCCCAGTTCTGCAGCAGAGGTCCGACAGGGTGAGATCGTTACAAGTTCGAACAAAGAGGGAGGTTCGGACTGGTATGCTACGAACATCACGACAGGGAGAGCAAGGGACCTCTTCAAGTTGAGGGGTGAGGTGCAACTCTTTGACTATTCCGAGTTCAGCGACACGTTCTTCCTGCTTTTTTCTAACCAGACGGTAAGTGAGGTCAATCTAGAAGGTGATGTCGTACAGAGTATCGAGCTCGATGATCCTCTTCTCCATTTTGTGAGGTACAACAATACGAATTATCTGGGGGTGTTAGTCACAGGGGAGCTGGTGTGGTTTGACCTCCTCCTCGATACAGTAGCAGTGAGTGACGCCCTGAAAGACACCGTTCAGAACTCTGCGATTAGCGGCATCTCAAGCACGTCGCAGAGTATCTACCTGATCTCAGAAGGCGGGGAGCTTACCATTCTCGATCTCGACAGCATGGAGACGGAAAGTTACCAACTCATCCCTCCGGACGGGTCATCAACCTACTTCTTCGGAGCTGGGCAGGTTGAAGACGGGACCTTATACGTTACTTACAGGGGTGTGGGAGAGACCAGGGCCTACTTCATCTCAACCTCCAAGCTGAGCCAAGGGGAAAACGAGGTCTCTGACGTCCTTGTCAGTCCGGAGAGTAAGACCCCAAACACCCAGTCAAGTGATTTATACAGATATCTGATTCCAGTCATCCTAGCTGGAATGGGGATCATTGGGATACTTGTTTATAGGAAACGAAGGAAGGAATGATCGATGTCGATGAGACCCACACTTGTCCTCCTACTTTTTCTAACCCTTGTCATCCCCTCTACTGGAGATAGTGTGGACTTCGTTGTCATAGATGATGGATCGGGAATAGACGGATCTATTGGGATGGAAAGCCCTGATTTTTCGCACAGTGCAATTCTTCAGGAAGAGTACATTAGGCAGAGACCGTGGCCAGATTATCTACGTTACAATTCTTCATTCTCCCTGGGCAGGGATGCAAAAAGTATGATCATCTGGTTCTCGATGAGGATAAACACATGGCTGGTAAATGTCGACATTGAGAAATACGACCAACCAAGGCCTCCTGGCACGGTGTTTGGGGAGAATAGCTCTAGATTTCAGACCTTCTACCTCTTCAATAGAACAAGATTTTCTGGGATATTGAGATTTCACAATGCCCGGGTAGTGGAGTTCGTGGAGAGGAACAGGCCAGAACAAATATTCCCTCTATGGATCGGTGATTCAACAGGTGCGGATGGTATAGAGCCCATCGCTGTGAATGAACTCGACATCGTGTCGCTCAGGGATGACAGTGTAGAATTCGACCTCTACGCTGAGGGGACGTACGATAACTTTGGGATAAGATTTGAGGTCATGGAACACCCAGCGTACATGGTGCTGGATACAACTCCGTTAAAGAGCAGGGAATACTATGATAATATCGTAGACCCCACCCATGACGATCCCCTCTACTACGAGAAGCGTGCGACTGCGCTTGTCCCAGATCGGTACTCCATCGGGAATGAGGGAGAGGAAATAGAGTTCGGAAAGAAAATACCCTTGACCTATGAGAAGCTTGTAGGTGGAGGTTCTATTCCCCAAGACCCATTCGCTCCACTAGGGCGATTCGGAGGATTGGGTTTCCCCACCTTCTCACAGGTCTCTTCAATCGGTGCTATCCTTGGGACACCCACCGCCACGTATGCCTATTCTGGAGCTAGCCTGATTATTGTTTACATGCAGGTTCTGCCTGACGGACGAAAAAGAGGGAGTGGTAAAAGAATTGGTAGAAGGGGAGGAAAGGTTCTTGATATCATCAAGGACGCGATTAAGAAGAATCGATACGCGTGATAGCTATGTCCAAGACCATACTACTTCTCTATTTTCTCATCTTTGTACCACCGATTACTGCACAGGAGAGTTCACAACCCACTGATTCTGTCCTCGGGAATTCGCCAATCCCATTTTCCCTCCTTGAGAACTGGTTAAAAATCCCCAACAGAGGAGCCCTACTTGAGAATATCCTGATCATCGGAGGGCAAATCCCGCAGAATGTCAGTAACGAAGATATCCATATTGTGACGAATGAGAATATCACCCAACCTTCCAACTCTTCCCTCAGTTTGCTGAATGCCCTAGAAGTCCTGACGACAAGATACAGACTTAATGTCACATGGGTTGTCACATCTCTTACATCTTTTAATTCTACGGAGGTAATTTCCCTGATTTCAGCAGCTAAACCACTTTCAATGGGTGCAATAGTTGTCGTGGAGCAGTATTATGGTTCTCCCTATGACAGTCTCGGAAGGTATCTTGCTGGACTGTCACAGCTGGGAGTTCCAGTCGTCACTACGGCGATACCCTCATCTACAGGTGGAGACCTCCTAGCTCCCGGCTCAAACCCAAAGGTCATAGCGATAAGCCCCCTCTTGATGTCCTCGCCCTATTTCTCGGAGACCATCAAACCCGAGCTGTTCCAGCAGGCATACCCCACAGCTCGGTACCAGAGGGATGATCTAAAATCAACACCAGATTTTCTCATGCCGGGGATGGAGGTTGATTTCAGGTCAAATAGCACTTCGAAAGTCATCAACTCGAATCAGCTTCCGAGCCTCCTTTTCAGCATAGGGCTTCTGTCACTCAAATCAGTCTTAAAGAGTTCTAGTAGTGAGATAGTAAAGCACATTATCCGTCAATCAAGGAGATTTGACTCAGTCGATATCTCCCTAAACCAGCAAGGGTACGGTATACCTTTCTTCTCTTCAATCAGCGAGGACTTTGAACTTTCAGCGACGGACATAAGTATAGACCCATTCCGCACGGCAAATGTCACAACCATCACTAGTAATCAGGTCATATCTGTCCAGATTCACCTACCAAGCTTTGAAGACATAAAGCTACAAGAGGTCCGAATGGTACAGAATTCGGAGATTGTATGGAGCTCGGAATTCTCGTTAGAAGCAGAAGTACCACCCTATGACCAGTTCATTAATGGTCTGATCGCCACATCGGATCAAGGTGTACAGATCACTCCAAACCTTATCTCACTAAACTTGGAAGTGGGGGGCCTCAAAGATGGTCCAGGAGAGATGAGGTTCTTGCTTCGCAATGGGGACAAATTGGTAGAGATATCAAAGGAGGTGGTCATTGATAATTCGTTGAGATTGGTGGCTTATGTAAGCAATTTTGAGTCGGATGGAATATTCAACGGGGACTATGCCACGTCAAAGTACATGTCGACATTTCTGTCCCTTTCGAGAAGGGGATTTGCGGTATCCGTATTGCGAAGTGAGGATGATTTGGAGAGAGAGGTGGAGAATATCAACCATCTCGTTATGATTATTGTAGATCCGGACAACATGACCGCGATTGACACCTCGGACCTTAACACATACGCATCTGGTGGAGGAAATATCCTCTTCTTTATGGATTACTCAAAGCAGCTTGAGGACAGCTCTCCCTTCTCGTACATGTCATACTATGGAATTCCAAGATCGTTGGATGCGTGGCTTAGGCGTGAAGGAATTTTCCTGAGTAAGTATAGTTTCCCAGATTCCGCGTTGTTTGTCGATGATCAATCAGTGACGGACACGAAGTACAACCTCGTTCCGTGGCAGAATACAATCGAAGGTTTGGAGGACTATCCACTGTTTCCGTTCCGAGGATATCTGCAAAGGGGGGACAACACTTCGCTCAATCAGATTGAGGATTTTGAAAGCACAGAGGTCTATGG
>JALWRB010000194.1 GCA_027077875.1 Candidatus Heimdallarchaeota archaeon | reverse complement strand
AAGAGGAAATAGGTGAAGTTTCGGGCACTGAACATCAGTTGCCAGAAGAGAAGTATCCCCGTTTCTTGAGCAATGATAGACGATATAGCGAAGATGGATGAGCTAAGGAAGACCCCACAAAACAGGAGATATTCACCAATCCGAGTACGGATGTAGAGTCTGATCAGTGGGATCATTGGAATAAACGCTACGAACGAACTAATGAATAGGATCCACTCGATTGGATTGAGTTCCAGAGCGATCACATAGTTATGAGAAAATGTGTGTTGAAATAGATATGGGTTCTACTGCGCTTAATTGACTGTGATTCTAGGTCGAGCGGACACAACCCCCCATCCAGCGGGAGATGATCCTTCATCTTTCATCCTTGAGCGTTGAGCCATGACATTCTGATCGAAAAAGGCCTCACAGAAAGAAGTCGGTCAGCAACCGAGGAGCCAGATGAAAAGTTGCGCCGAACGATTCCCCATCACAGCGAGTAAGTCCAGTTCCCACCTTGAATAGCGAGGTCGTAGCTCCTCTTCTTCCTCTCTAATTTGGTGATCATCTCCTCCTTCTCAAGTTGTGTGATAGGCTGGAAATATGTGACCAACTGCTCCTTCCCGTAGGTGTATGTAGGGTTCTGCGGGACCATTAACGATAGCTGGTAGAGTTTTGACCTGAGCTTGGAGACTTCAAGAATGGCTCTGGCGATAGAACACTCGATCGAGCTGTTGTCATCGAAGGTCACCGTCACCTTACTCCTGAGGTTTGCCTCCTGTATCTTTAGCTTGAGGTCGATGATCCGGTCGTGGATCGAATTGATCTCCTTCTCGTACTCTTCGAAGGTCTTGGATGGTTGTGTCCCTTCTACAAATGAGAAGAGACTTGCTTGAAGCGTCTGAAGCCTTGACAGCTTTGACGATAGTTCTTTAACCTCCTGAAGTGCTTCGCCAATTTTCATGAATATTCTTTGCTCGTAAATCCTCCTATAAATAGATTCTTCAAAAAGGTGCGAATACACTGATCTGTTGGAATACTTGCGGAGTACTTGGGTCGGGAAATAATGTCATGGCTTAATAACATGATTGCCCCATGAGTTGTAGTGAGGAACCCAAACGCTGTCGAGTTCAGGAAGAAGGGAGACAGCTTCAGACGAGAGAAAGATCTCCCAGCAGCGGAGAAGAGCTACAGGGAAGCCATTCTCCTTGATCCAAGCTACCTCGTGGCGTGGAACAATCTCGGTCTGGTACTCCACGCACAAGGAAAATTCAATGAAGCAGAAAAGGCACTCCAAGAGGCACTCCTCATCGATCCGCACAATGTTTCCGTATGGAAGAACCTCGGGAACTTACACGAGGAGCAGGAAAGGTTCAACATTGCCAAGAATGCATGGCAGAAAGCGATCGAGATCAATCCCCAAGATGACTACGCTTGGAAGAAGATGGGATTCGCCCTTCTCCACCTCAATAGGATTGATGAAGGTGAAGAAGCACTGAGAATAGCTCTAAGGATCAACCCAGACGATGGGTTCTCCTGGGTGAATCTTGCTACCATTCTTCAGAGGAAGGGGAAGCTAAATGATGCAGAGCAGGCATGGCTCGAAGCCATCCGAGTACAGGGGGAGAACGAAACAGCATGGATAGGTCTTGGTAACCTCCTCAAATCAATAGACAGGGTGGAAGATGCAATAACTGCCTACGAGAGGGCCATCGATTTGAACGCAAACGAGCCTCTTGGCTGGATCTCCCTCGCGGAGCTCTACCGCAAAACCAAGGACTTTGACAAGGCAATTGAGGCGTATAATGAATCTCTGAGAATGGATCCGCTGAACATCGAGCTCCTTACTGACCTAGCGGATATCTATATTAGGATGGAAGAGTTCCAGAAGGCAGAAGACAATCTGTCCGAGGTCATAAACATCGATCCAAACTACGCTAGAGCTCACCTGATGCTGGGGAGAATATACTACTCGAAGAATGAGCTGGAAGAAGCGGAGAAAAGTTACGAGAAAGCAGTGCAGTTGAATCCAGAAGACACCAACTCCCTAAATATTCTGGCTACCATCTATTTCAGGAGAGGGAAGCTTGAGTTAGCGGAAGAAACCTACAAGAAAGCGATATGGAACGACCCCGAATTTGCTCCTGCTTGGTACAATCTCAGCAAAGTACTAACCGCGATGAAGAGAGATGTCGAGTCGGAAAAGGCCATGCGGGAAGCAATCAGACTCAATCCAGAGTACAACGAACCCTTAGTTTGATTCATACATACCTACTTGTAGTGACGATTGAGCTCGTGCGCATATGACCTTCCGAGGAGGTCACCATTTTCTTCTATCCATTCACGGAAACTTATCTCCCCAACCGGTTCGCTGTTGGTAAACAGGAGATCGTCACGAAGGGCGTCCATCTCATGCCTGGTGAGAAGTACATCGCGAAAAAGCAACCCGAAAAGTTTGGACATCACAAAGGGTATCCAGCGGAGGATCCCCGGAAAAGGAAGCAGAAGGGTCCGAGAGCTGGTTGCTCGATTCAACATTTTCAGAATATCCATGAAAGTGTAAGTTTCGGGACCAATCGTGTCCATAGTAATATTTTCCTGACGCTTGAATTCAGAGACGACTACCCTCGCAAGATCCCGCTGGGAAATTGGCTGCACCTTGAACCTACCGGTGCCGAAGATACCAAAAATAGGTGACCGGCGAAGGAGGTAAGCCATGTTGTTGAGGAGAATATCCTCGATCTCGAAGATCAATGCTGGACGGAGGATGGAGTATCTGACTCCGCTATTCTTCAGGTGTTCCTCCACTTGGGCCTTCCCCCTAAAGTACGGGTACGGGGAGTCCAATGAGGGGTTGGTCACCGAGAGGTGGATGATCCTTCTAACACCTGCGTCCCTGCAAGCATCGAAGAGGAGCCGGGAATTCTCCACAGCTCTTTCCCACGTCATAGACCCCCTTGGAAACCGAATCCAGTAGGTGTTGACGAAATTCTCGACACCATCTAAGCTCTCGACCAGTGCCTCGTGATTACCAAAGTTATATGGGTACACATCCACACGATCTGAGTAAGGAACCTCACGGATGTGGCCTGTTAGAGTGCGGATACGTGTACTCGTCTGGAGCATTTCCTTGGCGATGTAACTTCCAGAAAATGAGAATGCACCAGTTACAAGATTAACCATAACCTCACCGTAGGCCCATAACTATATGAATGGGTGAGAATACCCAAGTAGGATTTTGCTTAGATTAGTCCTTGTTTGTAAGATCTAGAGGAAGATCAGCAGAAGGGCAACGAGGAGACCGTAGATAGCGACTGCCTCGATAAGCACGATGAACACGATAGCATTTGTGAACATCTTGGGGTTCTCGGAAATGGCTCCAATACCGGCTGCTCCGGCGGTGCCCATACCAATACCGGATCCAACACCGGCGATTCCTACTGCGAGACCTGCACCAATGGCCTTTCCAGCCTCGGGGGTCATGCCTATCTGTGTTGCTGCGCTATATCCACCGTTCTCGGCCAGGAGTCCGAGCGCCTTAATGGTCAGGATGGCAAGCGTCGTAGCGATAGTACTTGCGATTAAAGTTAATTTTGCGAACTTCTTCATGTGGGTAACCTCTTTGGAAGTCTTTCCGAGTGCACAGTGTCAGGTGACTTTATTAGAGTTTTCTTGATTAACGTCCAGAAAAGGAGGAGGAGAAGTTTTACCTTTACGTGTATCCCACACATTTATGAAAGATTCAGGGTTTTCGCGAATATGTCACCCCAAGAAAATTAATTCCGCGATTGTCTGCACAGAGGCTCTGACGGAATGGAATAGTAGAAATTTGAGGAACAGCATTTCAGATTGATATATGACTATTAGTATCACGAATCTCCAATAGAATTAACACGCATTTTTGACAGGATCACATAGGTAGATTGTACTTCTCTACTTCCTTCTTCTCTTCTTCTTCTCCTGCCTCTCTATTTGAGGGAGTTTACTCCATACCGTGGCTCTCCAGAAACGGGTAAGTCCATAGATGACCACTATGACGGGGACTATACTTACGGGTAGTAGAAAGTCGGTAGAAGGCTTACCGAGATTGACGAAGCGCCCAGCAGGTACTGTTTCAGTTGGCAGTGGCAGACCAAACGATAGGAGAAGGAGGAGGAGTCCGAAGGCAGTTGTGTACAGTGCAGGAGCCCTCACTGTCTGCTGTACTCGTGTCCGTTTCAGATTGAGCTCCAGCCTCTCACGGATCTCCTTGGTCACATCATCGGGGGAATACATCAGAGCCAGTATGATCTTGAGACCGAGCGAGAAGATGTACGTCGCCAAGAGCGCTAGTGCAAGGTGGATAATGAACACGGGATCTGGGTACTGCTGGACGAGGATCTGCACACCTGAGGTGAGGACAAAAGTGAAGAAGACCAAAGGATGGGACGACTGCCTGAGAGTGTAGTAGTCGGAAAATAGATACCTAAAGAAACTGTCACGCCCTATCACACCCAGATCCAACGGTGCAAGCACGTCAGACTTGAACTTGGTGTTCTTGAGGATGATGGGATTTCTATACCCGGGAGTGCCTAGCCTTGCCTTTACATCCTCAATCCGCTCCTGTGCATTCTCCACAGGGTGCATGAGAAAGGCAGTGACTAAGGAACTGGTGACAGCAACGGAGTAAGCCACTGGTGTGTAAGCGAAGATGAGCACGAAGATACTAACTGTGGCAACTATTCCAAACAGAGCTGAGATCGCCATGGCGGGTTTGACTCCAGCCTTGCTAACTATGTCGTATATAGCCGTAGGGACTAGCAGGAGGACAGCGATAGAGTAGATGAATGTCTGAGCAGGGGGCATGGTGTATATCCCTACGAGGAGGAGAACAGGTACAGCCCCGATGAGATTGATCATAATGGTGTAGATATCGTCCTTCGTCGATTTATTCCCCAGCTGGAGTGACATATCTGAGGTAGCGAGACAGTATATTAAAGCGCTTTGAAGAAATCAGGGAGAGGTGGTGTGCCCCTACTATAGAGCCTTAAGTAGGAACTCCTCAACCTCCTCCCGAGTTGTAAGGATGACATCAAACTTGCCGCAGTCCTTCAGATCGAGATACCTTAAACTCTTCAATCTACGCAGAGAAGAGGGAAGACTGACTAGTGAGTTGTGCCCCATCAGTAGGGTGTGCACATTAACCGTCCGCTTGAAGACCTCGTCTGGTAGAACCTCGACCGAGTTTCTAGAGAGTGACAGTTGCTGCAGGACGGTAAGTTTGTCGAACACACCGGGAGGAAGTGAGGTCAGCTCGTTGTTTCCTAGGTTGATCTTCATCAGTCTCAAGTTTTTAGAGAATGTCAAAGCGTCTAGCTCCCGGATCTTGTTGAACGCCAACTCCACCGTGTTGAGTCCCCTGAATCTGCTGAGGTCGGGTACAGAGGTGAGCCCTAGACCACTTAGGTCAAGGGAGTAGAGAGTTCCGGCATAGTCGAATTCTGTCAACGCCCGTGAGAGTACCATGTCTACATCAATGCCTTCCTCTTCCAGTAGAGCGGTCAGTACCTGCTTGTCCACAGCTTTGGGGATGTACGGCGAATTAATAAATTTTGGATGAGTACTGCGGATTTCTTAAAATAGGGGAGTGGACAGAGTGTCCTAATGAGAAAATTTCTTGAGACATTGGATGTCACGAGGATAACCGAAGAGGTCTCGTGGAAAGACAGCATGACTGATGTCATCGTCCGGAACGACGAACGTCCCACTATTCTTGAAAATGTCAACGGGGTGGACATGAGGGTCGTTGCGGGGATAGTCTCCACTCGCGAGACGCTGGCGAAATCTATCGAAGCCACACCGACCGAGTTGTCGAGCCGGGTAGGAGAGGCTTTCACAGATCCCCTACCGATGGAGAGAGTACAGGATGCGCCATTCTTGAAGAACCACGTGGAGAACCCGAACATCGCCAAGTACATTCCAGTCCCTGAGTTCTTCGGTGGGAAGCGTTACCTGACGGCTTCGATCGTACTCTCCAAGGACCCCGTGAGTGGGAGGAGGAATGCCTCCATTCACAGGATGATGTATCTCGGTGGGAACCAATTTGCCATCCGCCCCATACCACAGAGGGACCTGCACAACTTCTATACCACTACACTCGACAACGGTGCAGACTATATGGACATCGTTGTCATCATCGGAGTCCATCCCGCTTTCGAGCTCGGTGCTGCCACCTCATATCCTGGCTTGGACGAATTCGCCTTCGCCTCACGTCTACTCGGTGGAGCAAGGGAGTACGACCTCGACGGCTTCGGAGTGCCGGAAGAGACGGAGATCGTCATGAAGTGCCGGATGCTCAGGGAAGAGGTCGAGGAGGGACCATTCGTCGACCTCACGGGGACAGCGGACAAAGTGAGGATGCAACCGGTTGTGGAGGTGACGGACCTCTACTTCAGGGACGACCCAATATTTAGGACCATCCTCCCCGGGAGGAAGGAGCACAAGATGCTAATGGGTATACCACAAGAACCGAGGATGAAGAAGCAGATCATCAACACGATACCTACCGTGAAGCAGGTGGTGATGACCGAGGGCGGGGGCTCTTGGTTACACGCTGTTGTCCAGATCAAGAAGAGGACACAGGGTGACGGGAAGAACACAATTGTCGCGGCACTAGCTGCCCACCCCTCTCTCAAAAGAGTGGTTGTGATCGACGAGGATGTCGAACCATCGGACCCCGTGGACGTGGAGTGGGCAATCGCCACGAGGGTACAGCCCGACAAGGATCTCGTGCTCGTCCCGGGTGCCAAGGGTAGCAGCCTTGACCCGAGTGCTGGCGAGGGTTCAACAACCTGTAAGTGGGGTATTGATGCCACCAAACCACTGGGAAGCACAAAGTTCGACCGTGTGATTTAGATATTGCTGACTGATAAATGTCCGAGGTAAGCTCAGCATGAAATATCAAAGATCAATCACTAATATTCGAATTTCTCCAAGAAAATCATTCCTGATTGAGATCTGTCCGAAGTACGGAGATTCTCAAGAGGTATGAGCTTGTTGGACAGGGCAATTTCAAAGAAATAATTTGGATTAGCTTAGAACAAGTCATTAGTATTCAGTAACGACTCTTTAAGCTAGAGGAAACACAATTCCCAATTTTGCTAAGTGAGTGAGCGACCTCAACAATCCTTATAACATAACATGACGTAGAGTAAGTAATGCATTCACATCACAGAAGGCGTTCTTACGGAAGAACAGGAAACTTCTTCCACGGAGGTCTGAAGCTACTTGTCCTCCTGTTGGTTCTCTATGGGTTCAGAGGAGGAGCCCTGTATGGATATTCGGGAATTATCGTCGCCATTTTTGTCTGGATTGTCGGAGGTATGATCCTCCGATCGATATTCCCGAGAAAGAGAATGAAGCCGTCCCGAACGGAGAAAGACCTTACAGAGAATGCACCAATGATTATGCCACGTGATACGGTTCAAGAGGTGAGTGGGGGCAAGCCTATGTCCTCCCCGGAGTACGTGCCCATTGGTTCACCGGTGACCTCAGGTACAACCGAAGGTAAGAAAGCTGCAGATGTGCTCGTGTGCCAGATCTGTGGGACTGTCGAGCCCGATACATCAGCAAAGTTCTGCATGAATTGCGGAGCCAAACTTGCTTGAGTTTATTTACCAAAATCCAGAAGCGACAGACCCACCTCCGAATCTTCCTTCCTTGTGATGAAGATATCAGTCTTGTGTATGACCAGCTCAAGCGTGGGACCAACGACACCCTCATTGAGGTGCCCTGTGAGAGCCCTGAACTCAGAGTCTCCCAGAACAATGTGGATATGCACATGAGGCTTACCATCGACCTTGCTGATCAGACCGGTGAGGCTTGTCACCTCAAACTCTCCGGCCAAATTAAGACTCTCGAATCTCTTCTCACCCAGTAGATATCGGGCTATATTCACCTCGGAGACTGCACCAATCCCTGAGATGTGCCCAGAGGTTATCCCCCTGTCTTCGAGAAAACCTATCAGGGTACTCACAATCTTCTCACCCATATCCAACCGGATAAGAACGGTCCTTCCATCCTCTGCGAAGTCCATGCTATAACCTCCCGAAGAATTCCTCCTTGGCTCTTTCATCGAAGAAAGCGAAGAAATACGGTAACCTGTTGAAATCCTTGTCGAAATGGATGGGATGTCCAACCTCGTCGGTACACACCGCACCAACGGCCTCAAGGAAGACCATGGGGATCCCAAAGTCATGCGGGCTTGCCTTCTGGTAAAGTTGTACGGCAACCCTTCCCTCCGCCACCCCGATCATCGTGTTGTGTGCACCCATGGAGTCGAAGGGCACGAGGTTCATCTGTTCCAGTACGGTGATGTATGCCTCGCACCTCTTCTGTACATAGGTATTCGCAGGGAGATCAGGACGCTCGAAGGGCACAGGCTCTCCTAGACCGTTCACAACCTTGAACCCCGAGCCCCTCTCTGCGTAGTACAGCCGATCACGGGCAGGGAAGTAGATCGCAGAGGAGACAAACTCGTTGTCTACCGAGAACCCAGCACCGATCGCGTAGTCGTCCCTCCCCTTTGTGTAGGCTAACGTGCCGTCGAGGGGGTCAAGGTGAAAGCAGAATCTGGTCTTGTCCTTCGAGAACCACTCCACTCTCTGGGTGTCCTCCTCGGCATTCAGGGAAGCATCCGGGTGATGTGACCGCAGGATCTCAAGCGCGATGTCCTGAACAAGGTCGTCCACGATGGTGTGGGCAGTCGAACTCTCCTGTACGTACTTCGCCTCCAAGTCAGACTTCTTCGGCTCGTTCTTCACCTTGCCTCTGTGGGAGTTGAGGACTAAACCTCCCGACACAACTATGGCTTTGAGTACATCGAACATACGATACCACCTAGGAAGACAGTAATAAGTGATTTGTCCAGTCAACCAGCAGTCTGGAAAAAATGATTCAGGTCTGGATTCAAAGTACCCATTGAAGACGTCTTCCTTCGCTGATTCAAGAAGTATAACACATGCGCATTCGATCAAAGGTTTTATAGTGGACAAGTTGGGATTCAGAATGATGATCATCACAATTCAGGAAAAGACAGACACCTACCTGAGGTTCCAAGCCAAGGAATCGAGGGTGCAGAGTGACATCCACTACGAGCGTTACCCTGGCAGGGAGGATGCACACACCCTCTTCAACCTGCTCAAGGAGATGGTTCTGAAGCAGGATGGTGTCGCTATGTGTGGGTACGCACGAGACTCCACTTTCACTGAATCCATCGTCTTCCAGATACAGACGGAAGAGGGGACTGAGCCTGTCAATGTTCTGTTCGACGCGGTCAGGGAGCTGAAAGAGGTCAATGACCAGTTTAGATCCGCGTTCGAAGTAGCCTACGAGATCGACTAAGATGGACATATCCTCACTCCCCCATCTAGAGAACCTACTGCGGACCCGATCCATCAGGTCGGTGCTCAGGTCAACTGACTTGGCGCAAGTGGGGGATTTCCTAACCAACTACATTTACACCATTATGCGCATAGGGATCAAGGGCAAGGCGGGATCGATCCATGTCTGGGATCAGTCATTGGCCAGTGCTGCGAGGGATTCAGGACTCAGGAGGTACTTCGGGAGCCGCGCTCAGAAAGATACTCTAGCGGATGGTGTAGAGGCCCTCATAGCTTTCACTTACCTCAGGGAAGTCTATACCCTTGAGGAGATGGTGGGCATTCTCTCAGACTGGATATCACCAGAAGATTTTATCTCACGAAGTGCAGAGATCACTGCTTGCGGCTCTGCGTTTGAGAATCTCATTCGAAAAATACTGGCAAGATCCACGGATCTCTTCACTGACCTCTAGTCCTTCTCGTAGTTCAGGATAAGGATCAGAGGTTTTGCCAGCCGCTCGTCACTGACAAAGACCTTCTCACCTTCGTCGAGCTCCAGAGGATCCTCGTCTTTGAGGAATTTCCCGCGGTTCATAATGAGTGGTTGGGCTAGACCAAGGGAGAGGGCGATACGGTACTTGAAGTCCTTGATGATCTCACCTCGCCGTGCCAAGACAGTCTGCTTCTCGCTCTTGTAGATACTCCCACACATCGGGCATTCGACTTCCTTACGCTGCAAGGGTAGGTGGATGAAGTTGTTTGTCAAGGTATCGTACGTTAGGTAGTTGCTGATCGGATTACCTATCCCCAGAATCAGTTTGAGAACCTCCTGAGACTGAATACCAGCTATGATCGAAGAGGTGGTCGAGACCGACGGGAGTGGTGGCGGTGGCTTGAGCTCAATCTCCCTCTCCTCTCCCACAGGTGAGCATGCCTGCTGCAATTTGTCAGGAGTAAGCAACGTCTGGCACTCGAAGCACGCGGTCTTGTAGGGAATAATCGTTTGGACATCACCCATCATGGCATACATCCCTGCAGTGACCATGGGGATGTTCTCCCTTATTGCGAGGGAATTTGCCCACCTGCGTCCCTCGTAGTTGTCAAGGCAGCAGGCGATGACCGTTATCTTCTTGACGACTTCGGAGGGTAACTTCTCCATGGCATGGGGATAGCTGAAAATCTCGATGTCCGGATTGAGGACTTTTAGTTTCTGTGCTGCCACCTCAGCTTTGTTCTGCTTGAGGTTCTCTTCGGTGAAGAGCATCTGCCGGTTGAGGTTTGAGATCTCGATGGTATCGAAGTCGACGAGGTGGAGGTTGCCCACCCCTGCAAGCGCCAGGTTTACCGAGAGATAACTCCCGAGCGCTCCTACCCCAAGTACGAGGACATGGGCTTCTGATAACGAGTCCTGATCCCAGTCGGGGATGATCTTCTGTCTGTTGTAGCGATCCTGCAGTTGAACGCCCTCACTAAACTTAGATTCCGCCTTCGGTTCGAGTGATGAGATAGCACCTGTCACCATCTGCCATCCCCGCTGCCTTGATGGTCATGCTGTCGTCGAGCTGGTTTCCTCTGAAGACGATGATCACAAGTGATGCAGGGATCCTTCTCTTGCCTGCGACAATCTGCTTGAGCTTGGCGACAGAATCTGTCTGTGAGATTTCTACGTCAATTGGCTCTCCGCCACCTATGGCACTTACTACGCTGATTTTCATTATTCTCTATTGGTATAGCTGTCGATTGCATAAAAAAAGTGATTCTTTCAACTAGGGGATGGTGCAATATTTCTGGATTTTTTTTTCTCTTCATTCATTGGAGCTGAACAAATGAACAGAGTTTTTATTGGAGATTCGGCAAGGTCGATTAAGCAATGAAAATCGTCCTAAAAATCGGCGGAAGTATTCTCTACTCAGGTGACAAGATCAACCGCCCTCTCGTAAAGGAATATGTCGACATGATCACCGAATTACAGGAGAAGGGGATTAACCTCGCCGTGGTCGTTGGAGGGGGGAAGGCCGCCAGGGACTTCATCGGAGCAGCAGATCACCTCAATGTCAACAAGAGTCTCCAAGACTGGTTGGGGATAGAAGCAGCTCGACAGAATGCAAGGCTCTTCTGCACTGCCTTCAAGCATGCATATCCCACACCCCCCACGAGCTACGAGGAGCTGATGGCAGCGCTGATGAAGTTCAACCTCGTCTTCGTCGGCGGACTGCAACCCGGGCAGTCGACCAACGCGGTGGCAGCCGTGGTCGCGGAGACGATGAGGGCTGACTACATCTTTAACCTCACCGACGTCGAGTATGTCTACGACAAGGACCCCGACTCCCATCCAGAGGCCAAAAAACTGGAGGAGGTCAGCTATTCGGACTTCTTCGACATCATCTCCCAGAATGAGCAGAACCCCGGGACCTACGCACTGTTCGATGTGGTGGCGGCGCAAGTCATCGAGAGATCCAAGATCATCCTGCACTTCGTGAATGGCAGAACACCCCGCAACGTAATCGAAGTGCTCAATGGAAAGAGAGTGGGGACGGTTGTCCGTGACTAGGAAGATAGGAATTCTCAGGCTCTCCCACCGCCACTTCAGGGATCAGAGGATGACCACACACGTTGCTCTGAGCTCTAGGGCGTTCGGCTGCACTAGCTTTGCCTACACCGGGGAGAAGGACGAGAACCTCGAGAAGTCATTGAGAGACATAGCGGAGAGATGGGGAGGTGAGTTCATGGTGGAGTACGTCGAGAGCTATAGGAAGTACATCAGCAACTGGAACGGAAAGGTGGTTCACCTGTCAATGTATGGTGAAGATCATCGGACAACCCTTCAGGATCTCCGAGAGTTCGAAGAGGAGGATCTCCTCATTATCGTAGGAGGACCGAAAGTCCCACCACCGGTGTACGAACTGTCCGATTACAACACTGCCATAGGTCACCAGCCACACAGTGAGATCGCTGCCATAGCGGTCTTCCTCACTGATCTTCTAGGTTCTGAAGTCCTCTATCGAAAGTTCCCAGGGGCTAAGGTTGACATCCCACCGGGTCTGAAAGCTGGAAGGAGCAAGGCTAGGTCAGGAAGTGGTGACAAAGACCTCTCCCCCAAGAGCGTGTAGTCCCTGAAGAGCCTTGATCAACTTATCGTCGACGGTCGTACCCTTGAAATCATTGACCACCAGTTTGAGCACGGTTGACTCTGCAAAAAATTCCTTGAGACTGGGAAGAATACGCTTTACGCTCATGTAGACATTAGATACCTCCGTCTCGTTGATTTCCAGCTTCAGCTTTCCACCGGATTTTCCAATCAGCTCTATCTTGCAGTCTACATCCAGCTGACTGTCGATGAGCTTCAGCAGACCCAACGTCCTGAACAGCTCGGTCACACCTCTATTTCCGGGGAGTGTATGTGTGAAGCTATAGTCGTGAACACTGCGTCCCTTGACATCGGCGAACTTCCGTGCGTCCATGAAATCTGTCTGCATTCCCAAATCCAATTCCTGTTCCTCAGGCTTGGCACGGAATAACCGTCCATCCCTATAGTCCCAAAGCTTCTGTTCGGAACCTTTTCGTGCGCAGTCCTCTAGAACACTTCGAGACAACAGCGCTCGTTGACGGGCGTCACGGGCGAAGAGCTCCACCAACTCGTCGATGGTAATCTCCTTTCCTCCAGAAATTTCGTCCACGTACTCCGGATTCAGCGAGTCAAGGAGTAAGTGTTTGGAGATTAACTGATCCCTTAGCATGTTTTGCGGAGATTGAATAGGGGGTATGAAGGAGACTTCGGTGGACCGGGTTTTACCCTGGTCACTGTAGTGAATCTGCGTAAAACCAGTGAGGATCTGTGTCTCTAATGAAGCGGATATTGAGGCCACAAGCTGCTTGACCACCTTCTTCCTTGACTTCTTTCCAGCTAGCTCAAGAGAAGCAAGTCTCATGATCTCGCCCTCATCCGAAGGAAACATGGCAAAGATCACATTTCTGTACCTGTGTTCGGCTATCCCGGGGTCTTCACCATTAGGTAGAACGATCAGCAGGTTTGGACGGGAGGTCTCCACCTTAGCAATCTCACCGACGTGAACCCTGAAAATCTCACCCCCGAAAATCTCACCAAGTCGCTTGGAGAGATGCATCCGAACCTCATCCTCCTTTAGCTGCTCACCCATCTTCTCGAGCATCCGCAGCGGAGTCTCAGAGAGGCTGTAGAAGTACATGCCATCCTCTTTGTGTATGTAGTGGGACTTGATCTCAATCTCACGGCATATCCTCTCTATCTCGATGAGGGGACGACCGTCATCGAGGTTTTCCTTCAACTCGGTCTCAGAGATTGACCCTCGGGTAATGGTGTGAAGGAAGACAGTGCGAGCTGCGGGTACGAGAGACCGTGGGAGTTGTTCCACATCGAGAACGAACTTTGATCCCAACTCCTCCTTCCCCAGCTTAATGACCAGCTCGTCGAAGAATTCTCCCTCCACGTCGATATCACCTATCTTCCAAAGAGCATGTTTGCGAGAAGCTACGTGCACAAACCTGCTCATGAGCCTTAGAGCACCCCTGACCGACTGGAAATTCTGTACGGGAAGCAGGTTGTCTGCGATGAATCCGACGAATCGGTCATTGAACGGCGACTCATCCATCCTCGCAAACAGCTGCTTGGACAGTATGCTCTGCAGATCCTTGGACGTGCTGCCCTCGAAGATCAGACTCTGCCTGAGAGCTATCCCCTTGATCTGGTCGACGAGGGATTCGGTCTCTGCTATGTAGCTGCTCTCAGTGCCAGGAGTTGTGATGACGACGGCTGCAGGATGGTTCTTCGCCTCCACGAGGACTGTGTGCAGGAATGCAAGGGTGAGGTCAGCGAGGTTAGTATCACCCACCATCTGTCCCTTTGCCTTCTTAAGGTGAACGACGATCTCGTCGATGAGCATGAGCACGGGTTCCTCGAACAGGACCGAGATAACTTCCTCTTGGGTCAGCGGTTCCTTCGAGAGCTGGATCGAGATCTCTGTCCACAGGTTCTCCCTGATACTGTGCCCGTCTATGACCACCACTCTTCTTTCTTTGAAGTGCTCGTATATGGTGATGAGGGAGTGCGTCTTCCCGCTACCGAAACTGGAGTCAAGGAGGAAGAATCCGTCGTTCGATCCCCCGCTCAATCTGCCCTCAATTTCTCTGATGGCGAGTGCGACTGGAGGGGTGATGTAGGTCCGGTCAAGGATGTCTGTGTGATCCTTCGCGACATAGGAGGCTAGTTCCAAGCTGTACTCTGCAAAATCCTGCGGAATGGATCTGAGCTGGAGTACCCCTGCGTTCATCTTCCCTTCGAGGTTCGTCTCTACCATTTATTACACCAATGTGATGGGTCAGCTACTTAAAAGAACCGATCGTTCGTCAGAACAATCTAGGTGCGGAAGGCTTTTGATATGTATCTCTGAAGTCGTACTGTGGACATTACCTCACTCAGAGTCTCGTTCAGCGGTATCGGCACGCCGCAGATCAACCAGATGTACTCAGTGATCCAGAAAGCCGAGATCCCGATGTCTCTCACCCGAGTCTCTGGGAAGGAACTGGCATTTACCAGAACGGATCTGGTTCTTGAAGGTACATTCAACTATGACTTCCTGCAGAAGTTCTCCGCCATATTCCCTGCTCCGCTGGGGATATCGATCGACGTCCGTGACTACCCAAATATTGTGGACCTAATGCGGAAGTACTCTGCGCTTCAGTGGGAACTTCAGGACATGCTCTTCCTAGGGACGACGATCTTTCCTATCGACACGATGAAGAAAATTATTCCCGTGGGGGACAACATTAACTTCCTCAAGCTCCTCCTGCTCACCCCGGCTGCCACCTATCTTAAGAACCTGCTAATCACAAAACCCAAAGGGGCTGTCGTGTACTCTGGAGGTAAGCTACATTTCCTCCTCACCCACCAGAAAGCTGACTTCATCTATCTGTGGCTGGAGAAGATCCTCAGGGATGAGACCATCGACTTCGACTGGCTGAGTGGGCTGACGGGTGAGCTCCCTGAGAACTACGTCTTGAGCGCAAGAATACCACCTGAGGTCGAACAGAACTTCGATAAGTGGATGGAGACGGTGGGGAACAACGATATAGATGACTATTTCCTCGTGTATAGGAAGGTCTTGGAGATCTCGGAGAGAATGAAGATATGAGCTCGATTGATGACTTCTTCTCAGACCCTACTGAGCCCGAAGAGACCGTGCAGAAGGACGAAGAGAAGAAGACGGTGGTAGAACCTGCGAAGCAGAGCAGTGAGGAGGAGAGTAAAGAGTTCAAGGACCTGTGGGAGGCAAGCACTTTTGAGCTCGGCCAAGACATCGAGAATGTCTTCCTCCTCGATGCCCTCTACGACGGTCAGTCAAACAAGGCGGAGCTCATTTTCTACCACCCAGACACACGTAGCCTGTACCGCTGGAGGGACACAACGGGTCACCAGCCGTACCTGTACACCACGATGTCCAAGGATGAGATAGAGCGAATACCCGAGGTCGTCAACAACCGGAGGTTTGTGAGGATAGACGAGGTCGAGAAAGTCGATCCCTATACCCATAAGCCCATGACTGTCAGGAAGGTCTTCGGCCAGACTCCTCTCGAGATCGGGGGAGATAACATGTCCTTCAGGAACTACATTAACCCCTCGTACGAGGCAGACATAAGGTACCACCTGAACTTCATGGCAGACAACGGGATCTCACCAGCCACCTACTACTCGATCCGTGGTGGTGAGCTGATCCCTACCGTCCAGCCTATTGAGAAGGAGACAGAGGAGGAACTACATCGCGAATTCGCAGACGAGAAGAAGGAGGAGCTGGACATGCTCGAAGAGTACATGCCGCTGCTCTTCCAAGATACCCCAGATATCCTGAGAGCAGCCTACGACATCGAGGTCGGCTCCCCGAAGAACCAGATGCCAAACAAGGAGCGAGCGAACTTCCCCATCATCTCCATAGCAGTGGTGGACTCTGACGGCAGGAAGATCTTCTGGGTACTGAATCGACCCGAAGTAGATCAGGAATTCCAGCGGAAGGATGTGATACTGTTCAGGTTCGACGAGGAGAGGGAGATGCTCGAGCACTTCTTCGAGGTGATCGACAACTACCCCATAACCATAAGCTTCAACGGTGACAACTTCGACAACCCCTACCTCTACAACAGGGCTAAGCTCCTCGAGATCAAAGACATCCCCATCCAGCTTAAGCGGAACTTCTCCAGCTTCAGGAACTCCATCCACCTCGACCTCCACATCTTCTTCAGGCAGCCAGCCATCAGGCTCTACGCCTTCGGGGGTGCCTACGAGAGTGCCTCCCTGCAAGAGATCAGCTCTGGACTGCTGGGTGAGGGCAAGTTGGAGCACGATGACGTCTGGATTGACAAGATGGATCTTGAGACACTGATGAAGTACAACGTTCAGGACTCCGAGATCACCCTCAGGTTGACTCAGTTCAATGACAACCTTGTCATGCAACTGATCATCACACTGATGAGGATATCCAAGGTTCCCTTCATCGACTTCACACGGCAGACCGTGAGCTCGTGGCTCAAGTTCTGGATTGTGTGGGAGCACCGCAAGCGCAACTTGCTGATCCCGACCAAGGAGGACATCCTCTTCTATACAGGGAAGGGTCTGTCCAACGCCATCATAGATGGGAAGAAGTTCCAAGGTGCGATTGTCATCGACCCCGTCCCCGGGATCTGGTGGGACGTCCAAGTATGGGACTTCGCATCGCTGTACCCATCGATCATCAAGACCCGAAATCTCTCCTATGAGACAATCAACTGCAGGCACGACGAGTGCAAGAGGAACCTCGTGCCGGAGCTTGAGCACTGGGTTTGTACCAAGTACGTTGGGATAATGGGGCTCATGATTGGTTTCGTCAGGGACGTGAGGGTGAAGTACTTCAAGCCACGTAAGAAGCAGCAGAAGAACTTCAGGGTAATTGAACAGTCACTCAAGGTCCTCATCAACGCAGGGTACGGTGTGATCGGGTCCAGCACCTTCGACTTCTACTGCCTACCTGTGGCCGAGTCGACGACAGCCTACGCGAGGAACGCGATCACCAGCATTAAGGATTATGTCACCAACGAGCTGGGCATCAAAGTACTCTACGGGGACACGGACTCGGTCTTCCTCCTGCACCCATCCGAGGATGACGTGGAGAAGATCATCAACTGGAGCATCAAGAACCTCGGCATAGAGATCGGGCAGGACTACAACTTCAGGTTCGCCATCTTCTCCGCTCGGAAGAAGAACTACATCGGTGTAGGGTACGACGGTAAGGCTGTCGTCAAGGGGCTTGTGGGGAAGAAGCGGAACACGCCCAACATCATTAGACAGTACTTCAGCAAGATCCTCGATGAGATCACCCGCATCCAGAGCGAGGACGACTTCCCAAAAGCCAAGGACGCAATCGTCAAGCATATCA
The DNA here is from genome assembly GCA_027077875.1 of Candidatus Heimdallarchaeota archaeon. Lineage (GTDB taxonomy): Archaea > Asgardarchaeota > Heimdallarchaeia > Heimdallarchaeales > Kariarchaeaceae > S139-21. Next base: position 4,420 of record JALWRB010000194.1, on the reverse strand, counting down.
AGGAGCTGAAGAAGAAGATCGACACCAACGACCTCTCAATCGAGGACGTGATGATCCGTACGACCTTCACCGCTCGCCCAAAGGAGTACTCTACATGGACACAGCCAATACAGGCACTTGCCCAGCTCATCGAAGCGGGTATCCCCGGAGCTGATCAGATAGACATCGGGGACACAATCGAGTACGTCCCCGTGTCCTCGAAGGTACAGGTGAGGTTGACCAAGAAGGTGCTCGCCTTCGAGAACGGGGTGAGAGCCGCCTCTGTCAAACCTATACAGCTCGTGACCGATGAGGATGTGATCGGCCGTAACCTCATGGAGTTCGCCCGAACGGCATTCGAGCCAATCCTCGGACCATTCGACATCGACTGGGAGAAGGACATTATGGGACAGCAGAGTCTAGACGATTGGTTTTGAACTTTACTTCACATGGTGAGCGGAAAGTCAATTAAGTAATCAATTCCAATAGGGTATGAATGGACCTGAGACAAATACTGCTCCGAGGTGGGACATTAGTGGTAGACCCTTCTCTGATGCAATCCACACCCGATGAGTTCCTCGCGAAGTACGGGAGCTACATGGATTCGGTCTGCCTTGTGGCCAAGTCCGAGACCGGCTCGACCTACTATCCCAGCTTCACCGCCCCCAAGGATCCACAATATGGCGACTTCTTCTCCTCCTTCGCACAGATCGCCAACGACATCGGGATCAAGGTCTTCGCCGAGATCCACGCCAACGTCGACTACTACCTCTGCAGGGACACCAACTTCGCAATGGTGAAGTCGGGAGGACAGCCGATCAACGGCTATGTATGTCCTTCGAGGCAACCCTACTGGTACTATCTCTCGGAGATCGCCATGGAGGTGGTCAAGTACCCGATCGACGGTATCATCCTCAAGGACGCCGTCTACCCACAGCTAGCCTGCTTCTGTGAGAGCTGCAGAAGGGAATTCTCCGAGATCGAGCCTTGGCTTGACAGGGAGTTCGGTTACGAGAGACTGCAGACCCGTCAGGAAACGCTCACCAAGTGGTACCGCAGAAGGCTGCAGTCACTGACCGGCATGGTAGGAAGCATCATCAACAGAGTCAACTCACAGAGACAGATCGAGGTTCTGACAGAGATCCTGCTCGACCCCCAAGTGAGCTATATGCAGGGTGCCGCATCGTACTTCGCCCAAGACATCAACTACCTCTCACAGGTCTCCTCCCACATGCTCCTCCATATCCACCCGTGGACACCTGGACTCCCCACAGCCAACTCTGCAGAGATGGACGCATTCGTCAATGCCATTGCCCCGATCAGGGAAAGGAGCTCAACCCTCAATACCTCATTGTACTTCTGGAATACCACCGAGGAGACACTCGACTTCGCAGATACGGTAAGGAGCATCTTGGGGTCGCAGAACGCATTCTACATGGACCAGACCCCACCTTCCTACTCCGACAGGAGATCATACCAGCTCGGAATATTCTGAGGAATTTAGATGTTACTAGCCGCCCGCAATAAGCTCCTAAGTATTGAACTCGATACCGAGGAAATCCGGAGATTCAGCAAGTGGGCGATCCAGCAGTACGACCCCTCGGAATACACCCCCTTCCTCCAAGATATCTGGGAGGATGTGCACCGACTTATCGCCGAGGACGAGCAGACGGGGATAGAGACATTCAGGTACTGGGCCGAGCTTCTCACCGAGATGGAAGATATCGACTTCGTCATCTACTGCATCAAGCTGAGACTCGTCCTCCTCGAAAAGCTGTTCGAGGACACACACGAGGTCTTTATACAGGCGGTCAAGGGGATGGACCAAGTGAGGGTGAAGACCGAGGTCTTCCGGGAGATCGAGGACTTGCTGCAGAGACTCGAGAAGGAACCCGATCTGTCCGAGGTCGAGAAGCTGAGGGACCGATTCGACTTCCTCGTCTCCATCTCGAAGAGGATAGAGTGACACTTTTTACTTTCAACCCACTCTCTCCGTGTACTTATACTAAGATGACAGTACTCAGAGTAGACCCATGTCAACAGGACCGTACGAAATAGTCGCGAATCCGCGGATTGACCAGATGGAGATAGAGGAAGACGTGGTGAAGACCCTGAGCAAATTCGGGATAACCACCGCCAAGGAGGTGATTGAGACCCCACTTCACATGATGATGGGATTCGGTCTTCGACCCTCGCAAATCAGGCTGCTTAAACAGCGGATATCAATGCTCCTCCCAGAATTTCAGTACGTTCCCGAATTCGACATCAGCGACATTGCAGGACTGGGAGAGTCACTCTTGAAAGACCTCAGGAAGAAGGGAGTGTCCGTCAATCTCGTGGAGAACACATCGCTCAACGAGCTCGTCAAAGTCTACGGAATACCAGAGGACATAGCGGTCTACCTCCAAGAGTACGTGAGGAACAACCTCCGGAAAGACGTTTTCATCTCCGCCCTAGACATCCTACAGGAGAGGCAGACCATCGGGACTATAACCACAGGGTGTGAGGCCCTCGACGAAATCACTCTCATCCCCGAGCTGGGATCAGGAGGAATCCGTGTAGGGGAGACCACCGAGTTCTTCGGATCAGCACGGACGGGCAAGACCCAGTTCTGCCTTCAGCTGTGCGTGACCGTTCAGCTCCCTCGGGAACAGGGAGGAAGAGGAAAACGAGCGATCTTCATCGACACCGAGGGAACATTCGCCCCGTCGAGAATAATACAGATCGCAAACGGGATGAAGAAGAAGTACTCGTGGGACAAGCCCGTCAGGGAGATCCTCCAGGACATAGACTACGCAAAGGTGACCCACAGCGATGAACAGAAGAACGTCGTCAGACAGTTGCTGACCAACTTGGGAGACGACATCGGACTCATCGTTATCGACTCCATCAGTTCTCTCTTCAGGTCCGAGTACAATGCGGCGGGCATCGCTAAGAGGCAGCAGAGCCTCAACGAGCACCTAAATGCCCTCTACAGGCTGGCAGTCGCCAAGAAGGTCGCAGTCGTCGTCACCAATCAGGTGATGTCAGCACCCGAACAGGTACTGGGAAACACCGTAAGGGCAGTGGGAGGCAACATCATAGGACATTGGGCTCACACAAGGTTCTTCCTGTCCACCACAGGAAGATCACGCACCGTCAGCATCTTCGACTCCCCCGCTTTGCCCGAGCTGCAGACCACGTACAGGATAACCACCGAAGGGATAGTCTGATATTTTGGGTATTCGATTGACAGGAACTCCAAACATATTTTAATGAAGGCACACAAGGAGGTTCAAGACAATGTCAGAGAACACACAACAATGTCCTAACTGCGGTGAATATGTACCCATTGAGTACGTCACCTGCGTGTGGTGTGCTTACGATCTAACAGCTGAGCACCTGAGGCGAGCCGACATCACAATCTCCTACCGTGACAGTGTGCAGCGTGCGATCGGAGTTATCCGTAATCCGCTGAGGACGTTGAAGGAGATCTCGCTCGTCCCTGACCAGAAAGGTCCCCGTCTGTCTCTTCTGCTGAGCGGTCTGCTGATCAGCATCCACCTGTCGATCATCATCTTCAAGCTGGGGAACTTCGGGTACACCACCGTTTCACAGGAGGGTACGACATTTTTCCAAGGCGTCCTGCAGTTCTTCCTGTCCCTCGTCCCTACGATCGTGCTGTGGGGCTTGGGTACGGTGTTCTTCTTCCTGATCTTCAACGTCATCTGGCGTCTGGCCTCCCGGATCATCCGTCTGTTCTCCAGCCTCCTTGGAGGTGGTTCTGAGAAGACTAAGATGCGAGCGATCATTGGGTACAGCACCGTTCCCCTGACGTTGATGTGGGGTGTGACGATCCTGTTCAGGTTATTCTCTGCCTCTCCTAGTTTGCCAGACAGTCCGAGCTATGCAGACATCAGCTCTGCGGTTACTGCGATCACCAGCACAGGTATCGGGCCCTTCATCTCGTTCCTGCTCATCATCTCGTGGATCTGGGCCATGGTTCTCGGAGTTATCGGGGTGTCGTACGCCGCGAAGATCACGTATCTTGAGTCGGCAATCGCTGCGGGTATCCCCTACCTGCTGTTCATCCTCGTGATTATCGGTGGATAGGTAATTCTAGATCTGAGGATTTCCGTCAATTTGTTCTGGACAGCAGTCTAAAGTATTTCACAGTTACCACCTAATGACAACCTACGCATGAACAGGAGACATGATCCCGCGACCAATCACATACAGATGTGTCAAATATGTACACATTAATAAGTCAATAATCCGAAAAATAGAAGTAATTAGTGAGTAATTGCTCACGCCAAACATATATATCTTGCATCTCATAATATTATGACAATTATGCTGACCAACATAGTATCAGTAATCTTCCTGCTACTGACAGGAATAGTAGCAATCTACGTTGGACTCTTCCTCCTCAAGGAGTATATGTCCAGCAAGAAACTGTACC
>JALWRB010000193.1 GCA_027077875.1 Candidatus Heimdallarchaeota archaeon | reverse complement strand
AGCAGAACGAACAAATTGTGATCAATTACTTCGTCTACGACTCTGACACTCTAAACCCGACGGGAGGTGTTGTGGTATTCTCAACCGCAGAATTCGGGTTCTTCCAAGAGAGCGGTCTTAACGAGATACTTGTGGAGACAGATCTGAGAGGTGAGGCTCAGGCAGTTCTTAACCTGACGGAAGCGGAGTTGGTTGTGCAGTTACAGACGGTGTCTATATTTGCCAATGCATCAAAGCTAAAGTACAACCCATCTTCTACCACAATAGATGTAACGGTCGAACGTGTACCCAAACCTGATCTCAAACTGGATCTTGATGTTGACACCTCAACCCCCCTCAATCCAGAAGACACGTTGGAGATTGGAGCAACTGTCCTCCATAAATCTGGTGGATCTGCTCCCAACGTTACTGTCGAGATCTCCGCTGATGCAGGGGAGTTCTCCAATGGGGAACTAGTACTACGGGGTGTCACGGACTCTTCAGGGAAGATCACGTTTACGTGGACTGCCAAACTCGACATAAGCGTCAGCACGTTAAATGTCACATTCAGTGTCACAGTTGTCTCAGATAACTATTTCGACGATCCCCTTGGATTCCAAATCACAGTGATCAATCCATCTGCTACCTCAAGTGGTCAGAACATTGACACTGCAGATGCCAACAAGGAGACCAATACGACCGTGGCTGTTGTCGGAGCAATCGTGACGGTGGCAGCTGCTGGTGCAGGTATTGCCGTAGTTCTCAAGAAAAAGCAATAGTCTAGGGAATAATTTCAACTCCATTAGGTATTTTTGGATATTTCAAAGATTCGAGGGTCAATGACCCATCGTCGATCAAGTTCTGTATTCTTCCAGAAACCCTCCTGATCTCATCTATTAGGTGCTTAGTGGCAACACATACTGCGTCAAATCCTTTGTTCCCCCAGTGTTTCGTGAGGTTGGTGTACAGGCATCGACCTCCACAGATGTCAAGGTACTGGCAGCTCTTGCATGGATTGTTAATCCCAATTTGGTCTGGCAATTCGTCAGGGTGGGATTCAAAGATATTACCTAGTATCGGGAAGACCAAGGAAGGTGGAATCGGACATGCAGTAACCCTCCCGTCCGTGGTCACCGCAAAGAAATCTTTCCCAGCTCCACACCTCAGACCGGCCTTTTCTCCCGAGATAACGGTGTGCGCTATACCGCTGAGCGGGGCGATGTTGTGAAACCGTCCTTTTTGAAGTTCTTGAACCCACCAGTTCACCAGCTTGGATATTCCCGGATTGTATTTTCTATCCCTCCACTCCTCGAACTCATCAATCTCGTTTCCCTCGGGTATATCCCACATGGCGTTCAACTGCCAGTGGACCGTGTCAAACCCTTGATCGATCAGGTGTACGACTTCTTCGTAGATTTCCGATCCGACCGAGACGGTCATTCTAGCCACGATCTCACCCGTATACCCCAAGTTCCTGAGATATGATTTTGCAGCGATCACCATATCATAGACTCCTTCTCCTCTGAATCTGTCAGTTGTCTCCTGACGTCCATCAATTGAGAGGAGGATAGTACTGAATCTGTTCACATAATCCTCCGTGACGTGATGAATAAGCGTACCATTTGTCTGGAGCATGAACTTAGATGAAGCAAACTCATCGATGATCTCCTTCATCCTTTTCCAGCGTATGAGAGGTTCACCACCGTAGAACGCAAGGACTGGGGTTTGATCATGTCTCTCTACGAATGTTCTCAGCTGATCCAACGTGTAATCGAGGTCTACAGACATGATATTAGGCTCTGGCTCTTGACCGCAGTAACTGCAGGAAAGGTTACATCTCTGGGTCATAATGAGATGGTACTGCACAATTTGCTATGATTTGTCAACCATTTTAATCATGCTCTAGGGAGCAGGTTCTAACTGTCCGATCAACAAATTCACCTAGTGGATTGATTGAAGTTTCGGTATTCTTCTCAGTGTAGTGGAAATAGAGCAGGTTGACATGGTTGAGCAAGTCCCCTAATAAACGGATAATCTTAGTGGTAAATATGGTTGAAGGAACAAAGGTCATAGCCGAGATTATCATTTCTGCTGTAGGAGTCGGTGTCAGCGTCAGCAAATACGTAAAGGCAGCAGTCAAGAAAATTGACGAGTATCCTGGCATCCGTGTATTGCATCACCCTATGGGAACAGTGATTGAGGCGGATACCATTGATCAGATCTTTGAGGTCTCGAAGCTCGCTCATGAGGAGATCTTTCGCATCGGTGGGAAACGTGTAGTCACACAGATCCGAATAGACGATCGTAGGGATAAACCTCGTGTGATGGAAGACAAGGTCAGAGCTCTTGAGTAGGACGCGATCTTCTCCAAATTCGTGGGAGATGAGGATGAGATTCAATATTTATTCTTATAAATGAGGAAAACTCCTGACATTTCGTGAGTCAAGATAAGATTGAGGGTGTTGCTGCAACCCGAATGAAGCTTCTTGAGCTAAGAGCTAAGAGTAAGCTTGCACAGCACGGTCATGATTTGCTCAAGGAAAAAATGGACGCCCTAATCATCGAATTCTCAGATATTCTACAATTGGTGAAGGACGCGCAGAGTGAAACTGCTGAGGCTATGGCAGGTGCACACAAATCACTAAGGTTGGCTGCTATGAGTATGGGTAAGACGACCCTACGTAACCTCGGAGTCAATGCGCCCGAGACGCTCAAGCTTAAGACCTCCACCAGTAACATCATGGGTGTGAAGGTTCCAAAGTTGGATCTCACGGAAAAGGTTGTGGATGTCCCATTCTATGATGCTGAGACGACGACAAGTAGTTTTGATGTAGCTATCACGAACTTCAGGAAATCTATTGCTTCCGTGATCAATCTAGCGGAGAAAATTGCCACCCTTCAGAAGTTGGCATACGAGATCAACACGACAAAGAGAAGAGTTAATGCACTCAATCACATTACAATCCCAAGGTTGAATAATACTGCCAAATTTATAGAATTGACCCTTGAAGAGGATGAGAGAGAGACCTTCAGCCGTCTCAAGTTCATCAAGAAGAAGATCGAGGAATCCAAGGAGGCCGCACAATGATGCTCGAAAGATACACTAAAACCGTCGTTGGAATGCCAAAGCTATCGGCAAACCTACATTATTTTGACATTGAAATCCACGAGGAAGGGATTGCAGGATTCTTCATGTGGAGAACCACTCAGCAGAGATTCTGGTGGAGTAAGCTCACCGATATGATAAAGAGGTCAAGGAGAAAGGTTAACCTTGACGAGATCAACGAGAAATACAAGTACTCATTCTTCATCCCTTGGAAGGAGATCCAAGGTATAGTCACATATGATCATCACCGAGAGATCATGATCAGAACGACTGACAATCTTTATACCATTCTTTTCAGACGTGAGAACATCCTGAACATCTACGTAAAGGACAACTACCCTAAGATGGTTGAAGCGTTAAAGGCAAGACCCGAGCTCTCAGACATGATCTTCAGCAGGGACACCAAGAAGATCAAAGAGTCGATCTACGAGGGGTACGACGAGAACACCCCTAACTTGGTACCACAGTACCGTTAAATACGGCTAATTAAGGATTTAATCTCTTCACAGAATTCGGGATGAACGAATAGTCTACTGTGCTCACCCCCCTCTACCATATAGGTCTGTAAATTCTTTATTCTCATACGCTTTATTTGATCCCACACATCTGGCGCTGTTTCCACATCATCGGATCCAAGCAGAACAAGCTTCTGTATACCTTGGATTTTCTTCAACTGTTTTTCCAGTTTCACGTCATTGAGTGAGCGGAATCTTATGGAGAAGAAAATGAGGTCAATCAGAGAGAGGTACGGTTGCACTATGAAATGCTTTTTCATGACTCGATTTACGGTGTCCCTGATGTCTAGAAAGATTGAGTCAAGGATGAGTCCCCTGATCTCTACTCCCTCTCGTTTGACTGCAGGAACTGCCAGAACAGAAGCGATCCCTCCCATTGATGTTCCAAAGACCACGATGTGTTTCCAGTCGCGTTGTCCCATCCACTTGAGAACTGCTTTCACGTCCTGTGACTCCTCAATCCCAACTGTCACACGGTAGTTTGCTGATGACCTACCGTGGTTCCTCAGATCCATGAATGCGAGGTCGTAGCCCAGTTCATCGAAGCATCTGGAGTACCACTCCTTCATTCTTCCAGAGTTGTCAAAATGCCCGTGGACGACAAGAAGTACACGATCCGTATTCTCCTTGTACCAGAGCTGGATTTCCTGTCCGTCCTCGGTGCGTACTCTCTGGCTTGTATAGCCCTCTAGATCGTCGTATGGGAACTTCCGTGGTATCCTGAACAGAAGTTCGGAGAATAGCAGCGGAAATCCGAAGATGACAAGAATTAGGATGATCAGGATCTCGATTAAGGCGATTGTTCTTCATCCTCCAGGGCGGTCTGGTATCCTTCCTCATACGAGACCCTCAAAGGCTCTTTTGTCCTGGCCATAGTGAAACCTATCCACGCGGTTGTGCCGAAGAAGACAAAGCTCCCAATACCCACGGGTACCGCGATGGCCCAGTATTGGTTGATTCCGAATTGGAAATTACTGCCCATCATGAGTGGTTCCGCCACGAGATAGTAGAGGTCCCAGACCAGAGCTCCGAGTGCGATCAATAGTATGAGAATACCTTTTAATGTTCTCATACCCCCCTTGTATATCACCCGATTATAATCTCTTCGAGTACATAACAGACATCCGTTGGAATCGAGATTATGCAAATAAGATTTATAATCTGGATATTACGGACTAGAATTATGAGTCTCGGTAAGGCTTATCTCACCCCGGAATGGACGTACTTAAGCATCAAGGGGATTTTTAGAACTATACTCGGTATCACCTATGATGTCAAGTCTTACGGGAAAGAGAACCTTAAGCAACTCCCGCCAAATCAGGGATTCATCCTCGCAGCCAACCACGGATCAATTGTCGATGCATTTGTCATGGGGTTGGAGGTGGACAGTCACCGTGTGAGATTCGTCGGTAGGCAGAGGACGCTATGGTCAAATCCCGTCTTCGGCAAGCTCAATGATATTATTGGGACAATTCCCGTTCCCGAGAGGAAGGCGAAGGATAAGAGTGCAGTGATAAGGGTGAGTGTGCAAGCACTGAAGGAAGGGGCGTGCATCGGGATATATCCTGAGGGAGCGATTCTCCGACGGAGAAAAGCGTTCAACGGGAAGACTGGGACTGCTCGAATGGCCCTTCAGGCTGGAGTTCCTATAGTCCCTGTGGGTCTTCTCGGTACGGATGGTCTATGGCCATACGGTGCCAAGATGCCGAGGTTGGGAAGACCAGTGAGGATGTACGTAGGTGAACCTCTGTGGTTTGACAAGTTCCACGGGATGCAGGACAACTACGAGGTCGTGAGGTACGTGACCGATGTTATGATGAAGGAGATCAGGGCCTTGTCTGGGTGGTATGGTGTCCCAAATGACAAGATCATTGAGCTGTACCGGCATTACGAGAACTTACAGGAACCTAGAATTTGAGGAAAGTTTCTTGAAGACCCGGCCTGATAGGGCCTTATGAAAGTGCTGGTCATTGGTGAGAAAACCAGTCAGGTCAAGACTTTCGCCGCGATGTTGTGTGGATCGTACTCTTCTGCAAAGCAGGCGAAGTATATCTATACCTACACGGGATCGTGGCGTCATCCCAACGGACATATCATCATCTTCACATTTCTACCCCTAGCTGGGCACATCACCGACCTCAAGACCAAGAAGGGATACGACTGGGGAGAGTGCGCCCCGATTGATCTGGTCAAGGACGACGGAGCTCTTACCTTCGTGACCAAGCGCCCGTACTCGAAGATCATCAAGGAGAACCTCAAGGGCAAGGATGAACTGTGGCTGGCGACTGATCCAGACAGTGAGGGACAAAACATAGCCTACGAAGCACTCCAGATCGTGAGCTCGGAGGTCAAGAGGAACAATATCCCCGTGCGCAGAGTATGGAACTCCTCACTGACCAAGAAAGAGATCACCCGGGCATTCATAGCGCCACGTGCATGGGAGGAGGAACTCGCCTTAGCCGTGCAGGGGAGAAGATTAGCGGATGCATGGCTAGGTTTCGCAGGCACGAGGGAGTTAACCTTTGTTGCCAGACAGGTCGCTCGGGTGAAGGTGATATCTGTCGGTAGGGTTCAACTACCTACACTACGGTTAATAGTTCACCGTGACTTTGCAATCGA
>JALWRB010000192.1 GCA_027077875.1 Candidatus Heimdallarchaeota archaeon | reverse complement strand
GGTGACTCAACTTCTCTACAGTCACAATCGATCCCTCCTGAATTGCCAGTAGGGGTAACCCTCCCTGAATATCTTCTGTCATCTATGATCGTATTCACGGTTCTCTATTCAGCCAGAAAATCTAAACAGAGACAATCACGTGTCTGAGGAACCTATCTCGACAATTTAAGGATTAAATGGATTATTAAACAACAAAACCATCTTGTCAGAGTATCAAGTCCGGAAATTCTCAAAGGGAAATTGACTGATATTCCTGGTCCTAATACTCGGCAATCACAAACTACTAAGTGGTGAGAAGCAGCGGTGACAGCCCAGCACCCACATGGGCCTGATCCGGAACATCTACCATGGTGGTACTCCGTAGAAACTGCACCGCTGCCTGATATCCATGTGGCTGGATACCATCGGGTTAGCACTTGGGTATAAAAGGGACTGAAGTTATCCGTCAATTCCCCGTCCTGAACCCGGGTCTCCTGCGGTTGATAACGCCGTAGATCAGCAGGACTATGGTATAGAACAGTTGCCTGAGGACCAGCGTTGGGATCTCGACAGGCTGGTACTCCATCTCGGGATTCACCCGGTGGAAGGTCTCGAACATGGGTATCGGGGGGATGGTCTCCAGCACCGAGAGCAGCATGAGGAGCGGGACGATCAGGGCTGCAACTCTCGTGCTTTGAATGGTGTCAAGGACGTTCGCATGGAGCAGCACCATGTTCAGGAAGACGACTGCGGCGATGGCAATGGCGTAGATATACACCGAGTAGAACATCCCGTAGCCCTCAAATTCACCATTGCGGGAGAAGAGCCCAAAGAACACCGCAAGCGATGAGACTGACAGGACCAGTCCAGTCCAGATCGACACCCTTGTCAGGTACTGCCTCAGGGGATTGATCGGTAATGTCTTGTAGATTCTCAGTCTCTTCCTGGAGAATGCCCGGATGACAGACACGCTCAGCAGAACGTAGAGCACCAAAAGCGTGGAGATATTCATAAATTTGGCCAGAACCTCCTCTATGTGTAGAGACCTGTAGTAAGATCCTGTGCTAAGTCCCTGCGGATTGTACCGATAGTCGAGACCAATACCTGCATTATCGGTCAGTACCTCATTTGCAAGAATGACTATGGGGATCAGCATCCCAAATACACTGATCGATCTACTCTCGTCCTCGAAGTACGGGGGGTGTAACCTACGAATGGTAAGCTCAATAGTAAATGCTGCAAGTACAAGGATAAGGGAGAGTAGGTAGGACACTCTCTGGACTTCATTGCCCTCAACGTAGATGTAGACCTCCGACGAGGTTATCGTCACCGAGCGAATAATAATCCGTATGCTGGATGAGCGATTGACGTTACTCTCCGTCAAGGAGATATCAAGGGCCTTGCCCGAGTACTGCTGGTACAGAAATTCGGAGACTATCGAGACATTGCTCACAACAGAGTCACTGGTCTTCACAGAGATTTTGACTGTCTCTCCCACATTCACAAAGGTCGTGATCTGACCAACCGTGTAGGGGTAATCCTGCTCGGTCACCAATGTCTGATCCACGAGGACATTCTTCTCTGATGGTAGCCCTGCGAACATGACAGGGATCACAGCTAGAAGTATAAGACTGACGGAGATCGGATTCAGTCCCCTCACGAAATCACCTCCGCGGACATGTACAATCGCTTCAGGACGACAGATGAACACGCGATAGTCACCGGCAGAAGAAGAACGGTCCACCAGATCAGATCGGACTTCCCCAACCTTGACAACCTAATCGGAAGAATCCCGAGGTAGTCGACGATGTAGTACAGCAGCAGCACGGCTATCGGGATGAGATTTACATTTCTAAACACCAAGAAGAGCAACCCGAGCACGAGGGCGTACTGCATAGCAATCAGTGCATTTGACTTGGCGATCTCGGCAATACCGATCAGCCTACCGGCCGTCACGCGTCTACCAGAGAGGTCAAGGTAGATGATAACGAAATAGTAGACGAAGATCTGCGTACTGACGCTCCACACCCTCTTCACCAACTCTACCAACCTCCAGAAGTACATCTTGCTCTTCCCACTCGGGTATGCCCAGAGGTTCTGGACGGAATTTTTCCGCAAGTTTAGATAGAGCGAAACTGAAACGGCCACATAGATCCACCATGCCGCCGCGTACGAGCTGTCTGCTATTCCTCCGACGATATCATGAGGCTCTCCCGGAAATACACGTTCACCGGGACTGAAGAACAGCAACGAAAGGAGGACAGTGAACCCCACTTCAAGATAGTCCTGATCCCTGCTCTTGACCATGTAGTCACGGAGTGTGGCACTACGCCTGAGGAAGGACAGAGCAAGGGAGAGAAGCCCAAACAGAATATATGGAAGTAGCGTCGACAGCAATCCCATCGAATCGCTCTGCACGTCTATTCGTATGAAGTACATACCATTCCTGAAGTTCCCCTCCTGGATACTCCGAACAGTGACAATGAGCAGTCCGCCCGTTGGGAGTGCAAAATCAAGGGTCTCGCCCAAGGTCTCCTCCGAATCCAAGGGCACCGACTTTGTCAGGTTGTCCACGAGGACTGGAAGTACTCCCCCGTCCGTGATCAGAGAGATATTGATCGATATCGAGAAATTGGAGGTGATCTGGCCACGGAGGTAATTCGTCCGATATACCGTGACGTCATCCGTGTACGTCCACCAGCTGTCAGTGGTGCTCCCCGCCTCTCCCGAGGTATATTCCGTTCCTCCCACGATCGATCCCCACAACGCGAGCACGAGGAGTAAGGAGACGGACGCACGACCAAGTAGATTAATCGCTCTCCCCTCCCACGAGGTCGACGAAGAGTTGCTCTAAAATGCTTCGCACAGGAGAGATATCTTCATTGATCAGTTCTTGTATTTTTTCCAGATCCCCCCTGCTCTCGACATGGACCTCCAGGGCCAGTCCGCGCTTCCGAACCTCATACCCCTCCTTCTGAAGGGTTTCAAGTGACTTCTCCTGCTCCTCCGGGCTCGTGAAACGCACGGTATAGTCCCTCACCATCCCCTCCTTCAAGATGTCTGCCATGCTTGACTGCTTCAGCAACCGCCCCTTGTGGATCACCACGATCTCGTCGCAGACCCGCTCGAGGTCGTGGAGGATGTGGCTCAGGATGACGAAGTTCATGTCCTTCGTGTAGGCGAGGTCCTGGATATATTCCAGCGCGGTTATCCTCGCGTTGACGTCGAGGTTGGCCGTCGGCTCGTCGAGTATAACGTAGTTCGGGTACCCAAGAAGGGCCTGTGCGATCCCGAATTTCTGCTTCATCCCCGCGGAGAGCTTCTGGAACTTCTCGTCCGCCTTCTCCGTAATACCGAATCTCTCAAGCGTCGCCAGACCCTGCCTCTCCGCCTCCGCTGCGTCCATCCCCCTGAGCTGCCCGATGAACCTCAGGTGCTCGCGGATTGTCGCCCACTGCGGGAAGTCCGAGTCCTCGAACATCACTCCTACTCTCTTGAGGAGCTCCTCCCGCTGCTTCAGGGGACTGAGTCCGTCGATGGTGATAGAGCCATCCTTTATCCGTAGCAGACCGATCATGAGATTGACAAGCGTCGTCTTCCCCGCACCGTTCTGACCGATCAGCCCGGTTACCTTCCCGTTCATCTGGAGGCTGAAGTCCTCGAATATCGGGTCTTTTCCGTAGCCGAAGGTTATCTTATCAATGTTAATCATAGTCCAAATTTTCTAGCGAACAACGAACTAATAAACGTTAAGTTTATTTATTCAAAAAAAAAAACTGATCAATGACGAGGAGAAACTTCAACGTCAAAATACGATCCGTTGTGTTGTTAATGGTTCTTACAATGTCTTTGTATGGAATCAACAATGCAAGCGCAGGATACTGGCTAAAGGTTCAGGATGATACCTTTGTAGGGTATACCTCCGAGACAAGTGATTACCAATCTACAACCCACGCTGGAAGTGATAGTAGTGCGAGTTTGGCTTGTGATCAGACAACCGGAAATGCAAACCTCAAGGCCTACAGTGGTCAAGGATTTGGAGACGCATATTGTATATATGATACTGATTATGGTGCAGGTCATAATGGATACTCTGGAAAATCTGGCAAACTATATTACGCAAAGATAACTCTTGATGTAAATGGGGTGGCATCTGATCAGAATTGGGGGTCTTATGCATACCTGAGAATAACATTAGAGTTCTACTACACAAATGGACTAAATGACCAAATCATAGGAAGTAGTGTCACGACGTATGATTCAAATGGTGGCGGTTCATATGCACAATCTTTGACAATGACGACATCAGCGGTCACATTATCATCAAGTACACAACTATATCTCCGTGTAACTGTTAGAGCACATGCGGAAGATGGATCATGGGGAAAGACATCCAATGTTGATTTTTACACTAATACCTACGGAGTATTTCTCAATCATTGGTACATATACGAATATCAAAGCTCTAACATTGGATGACTTAGCTTCTGAAGGTAATTGAATTTTAATCCCGAGTAAATATTCGAAATCAATTTTTCCTGTTCAGGCACTTGTTATATCGCTTTATTCGCTAATTTCTGGCTTGGGGCTGAATACTAACAGCAAGTACAGTGTTGGTTCCTGCCTTCAATTAACCCACTCCTCAATTCGGTAAGGTTTGGCTCCTGTCCGACCGTGGTTGGCACGCCTTAAATTCCCCGGGAACCACAACTACGCATGACATCCCTCACCGCTCTCGCCCTCATCACGGGCGCAGCGCTCCTCATCTCGGGACACGCCCTCCGCACCCTGCAACCCTACGGGCTCGTCCGCTTCGTCGTCTTCGAGTCCATCGCTGTCGTCGTCGCCCTCAACGTCCCGGTCTGGTTCGTGGATCCTCTCGCACCACTCCAACTCCTGTCGTGGACGCTGCTCTCACTTTCCGTCCTGCTGGCGGCCACCGGTGCCCACACCCTGCGAAGCCTAGGGAACCCGCAGCAACGGCTGATCGAGGAGACGCTGTCGGTGGTGGACTCGGGGATATACGGGCTCATCAGGCACCCTATGTACACCTCGCTCATGCTGCTGTGCTGGGGAGCAGCGCTGAAGAGTCCCGGGGTCTGGCAAATACTCCTCTCGCTGGTCTGCACCGCTGCTGCGGTTGCCACCGCACGCCTCGAGGAGCTTCACAACCTCGGCAGATTCGGAGAGGGTTACCGGGAGTACATGGGGAGGACCCGGAGGTTTGTGCCCTACCTAATCTGATCTACTCCATCTGTCGGATATTCCCGGTTGCCTACGACCATCGCCAATCCTAATCACTCCTATCCATCTCGATACACGCTACTCTTTCCCAATATGCGGCCCTCTTGCCCTATAGAACTTCTACTGATCGAGGACTACTCTCCCTCAATTGGTAGCAGATGGACGGTTGATGCAAAATCCTCAAATTGACCGCTCGAGCCTCAGACGGTGTCTCCAGTACAAGATAAGGTATTCTCCTAAATGTCCTATTCGCCATATTTATATCTACCTTCAGACAATCTATCCATTATGGTAATCCTAACAAGGATATACTCAACCCTGATCGGAGACAATGGCTTCAGCGTCTTCAGCGCACGAGCCGAAGTCCCCGTATCATCGGATTACGATTCCATCGAGATATCATCTGATGGACTCGTCGCCAGTGGCATATATCAGCCGCTGTGCACGGAGACGCTTATTGTGCCGTCTCCAGTAAGCACCTATTACCTCCTCCTGGAGTATGCAGGTGCCCTCTGCGAACCCGTAGATATCCGGCAGATCTTCCCCATGCCGGAGGAGTTCGTGTCTGATGAGATAGCACTGCTGTACTGTGAGATGAACCGAAAGATCCTGCTGAAGGAATACCTCGAATCAGATCCATTCCAGTAGACACTCTCCGAGTTACCACTGAACCACTCCGTACTCAACAGTACAACCGGCTCAGTGGACTCCATTGAGTTCCTATCTAATCCTGTATATTCTTATACACCTGTACACTTGCTGTCAAATGTCCGCACTTGGTATTGACCAGACTCGATAAAACGATTGACCATGCAAGGTCACACTCTCTCGCTCTACTGTTTGTCATAGGCTCAAGAATTACAACAGGGACATAATAGTACGTTCCCTGATGCTAGTACGTTCCCTTATGCCACCACTACCCAGTACTCCCGCTACCGGATTCACGTCCCAAAGTCTATGTCATCCCCGTCATCCTCCAGGATCTCATCCTCGGGGTGCACCCGGTTCAGGTAGTCCTCCACAACAT
>JALWRB010000191.1 GCA_027077875.1 Candidatus Heimdallarchaeota archaeon | reverse complement strand
GACTGCACCATATTTCACGAATGCTGGGGTGTTTTGCGCACCGATGTCTTTATCAAGAGCCCCTCCCTTCTCAACATGTGGTTAAGAAGTATCGGAAGGCAGTTCTAGGGGGGAGTTTCGACCGGCTCCATAAGGCACACGAGCTCCTGCTCAAGACTGCAATAGAGGTGGCTGAGGAGGTCTTCGTGGGAATCGTCGGTGACAAGCTGGGGAAGAAGCTCTTCACCAAGAAGAAACACGCCTCCCTGATCCAGCCTTTCGAGGTGAGGAGGAGCAACCTTGTGGATTTCATGAGCCGTCACAGTAACAATTTCACAGTGGGAGAGCTCATCGATCCATGGGGTCCCGCGCCGCACGACCCATTGGCGGACGTTATCGTGGTATCACGGGAGACGGTAGGGTCTGCGAAACGTATCAACCAGATGAGGGCGGAGAAGCAGCTTCCCCTCTTGGACATCGTCGTCATCCCATGGGTTTACACCGAGGACGGACAGAAGATCTCCTCGACTTT
This sequence comes from Candidatus Heimdallarchaeota archaeon, assembly GCA_027077875.1. GTDB lineage: Archaea > Asgardarchaeota > Heimdallarchaeia > Heimdallarchaeales > Kariarchaeaceae > S139-21. The sequence goes on along the minus strand of JALWRB010000191.1, from coordinate 999 downwards.
GCTCCGCTCGCATGAGGCCACGAAGACCAAAGCTAAATAGAAGTCACACTTCTGTAGAGTATGTCCAATCAGTTTCCAATAGTTGTTCTACACAACGTTTCCGCCGCGAGTAGAGTGCAGGAGTTCACCAATATCGCCCTCGGTCTTGGCTACAAGACCGTCATCATTACCAACCCTCAGGGATCCGCGGCTCAGCGTGGTATTCCCACGGCCCAGAAAGCTGCATACAAGGAGAAGGCTAACTTCATGGTGCTTGAGAATCTCGAGACGGTCAAGGAGCTCTTCAGTGCCGATGAGTTCTTCGTCATAGCACCCCCTCCGTATGGGAAGGAGGCTCTTGACGATGACCTCGTCGCTTCCGTAGAGGGCAAGAAGATCATCATTGCTGTGGGAGGCAACGACTCCGGGCTCTCCCGCATGGATCTTGATCTCGGTAGGAGCGTGCAGCTTCCAGTCGGGAAGATCGGATCCATCGGTATGGCGACACTCGCACTCGCGAAGTTCAAGCGGATAATTTAGTCAGAATTCACCATCTGTTCCACTTATTTTTATCTGACAGAATCAGACCTCAGACATGGAGTCACTATCGACCTCAGAGGACAGGCCCCCTGTATACTTCTACCTTTATCTTCTCTCTGCTCTTGCAGGTGCTATAGTCCTGTTTTACCCGATGGATGCCTTCACGATACCCGGAGTTGGTACGGGATACACGGTATTTCCCATCCCTCTCTTCATCTCCACTGGAGAGGTGGTCGTGATCTCAATCGGGTTCCTTATGGTCTGTGTCGCTACGATCAAGGCCTACTGGCGAAATCAGGTGAGGTGGATACCGATTATCGGAGGAGTCCTCCTTCTAATTGAGTACAGCAATGTTCTGCTCTTTGGCTTCAAGCCCTCAGGCCTGCTCACACTGGTAGCGGGTATCTCTTCCTTCCGACATACAAGGTCGGAGTACGCCCTTCTTGTCTCGGGAGTGCTGGCTCTCGCAGGTGCGGTCTT
>JALWRB010000190.1 GCA_027077875.1 Candidatus Heimdallarchaeota archaeon | reverse complement strand
AGCAGTCGGAGGACGGATGGTCGCCGACCGGTCACTTCACCTACGGTGCAAGGATCTTCATCGGACTTGGCGTCGTCCCCACCGAGCCGGTCACCGAGACGAACGGTCTGCCTTTCGCCACCCCTCTGATGATCATGCTCGCTCTTATCTCTGTGCCACTGATCAGAAGAAGGCTCAGATAGACCAACTGGTTCATTCTCAATTATTTCCCTAGCATCTAACCGAATTTCCCATAACGTCTAACCCGATTATTTCCCATAACGTCTACCCTAATTTCCCATAACGTCTACCCCAATTTCCCATAACGTCTACCCCAATTTTGTACCTTCTCCTCACATTCTCCTGTCTATTTCTACACCCAAAATCCCACTCTGACACTTCCTCGCTCGGAGGCGGCTCCAGTCGCCCATGGTCTCTGCTTACGGAGTATATATAACGCAGTTCATGTCAATTCACATGGTAAAGGATTACTATGTTTACAAAGGGAAGATCTATCGAATTAAGAGACGTATAGCCCGCAGACTTGGCCGGTTGCAGGAACCGCGATCTGACGTGGATCGCCGGCGAACATCCGAGATCACCCTGCCCGAAGAGGGGGAGGCAACAACCTAACCGCTGCATCTCCATAAACCGGGAAAGCCCCCTTCAGCACGCCCCGAATCATGTGGGACTATCCGTTCCCTCCCTGTTAACTCAGGCTTCCTCCAAGGAAGAGACCACCCTGTCCAGCTCGGAGAAGAACCTGTCGACAGTTCCCAAATCTGACCCGCGATTAATGAAGCAGACCCGAAGGACCTCCCGTCCCCTCAAGATCGTGGAGCTGAGGAAGAAGGGTGTGGAGGAGTTAAGCATGTCTATGATCCTCCTGTTCTCCGGATCGGTGCCTCGGTAGCGGAAGCAGACGATTGACAGCTCCGATCGACCGACCAGCTCGAAACGGTCGTCCCTCCGAAGGAGTGCGGTCAGGTACCTCGCCTTGAGGATGTCGCGGCTGATGGCGTGGTGAAGTCCTTGGACCCCCAGCTCGGCGAAGACCCCCCATACCTTCAGCCCCCTCATCTCCCGGGTGAGCGGTAGTCCGTAGCTCCTGAAGTTCCGCTGAAGCTCGATGTCCTCCCCTAGCTCTGTGTCCCTCAGGTACTCTGCCGAGATGTCGAACGCCCGCCTCATCACCTCGTGGTCGCGGACAAGGGCGATCCCCGCCTCGAAGGGGGTGTACAACCACTTGTGGCAATCAAGTGCGATCGAGTCAGAGGGCACGCTCTTGAGTGAGGACTCCGTCGACAGCAACGAGAACGCCCCGTAGGCCCCATCGACGTGGAGCCACATCCCGTGCTCATCGCACAGCTCCCGCAGACCATCTATGTCGTCGATCGCTCCCGTGTTCGTCGTCCCGATCGTCGCCACGACCATCAGCGGGAGATTGCCCGCTGCTATGTCCCCGTCTACCTCACGGCGTACAGCTGCGGCCGTCAGCCTGAAGTCAGCGTCCGAGGGAACGATCTTCACGCTTCTCTTGCCCACCCCCAGCATCAGCAGAGATTTCACAACCGAGTTGTGTGTCTGGTCGGAGAGGTAGAAGACTGGACGAGCACCTCGTAATCCGTCGGCGAAGAAGTCCACACCGTTCCTCCCCAAGGTGTGCACCATCCCCGTGTAGATCGCTGTCATGTTCGCCATCGAGCCCCCCGAGGTGAAGCAGCCGAAGCTACTTCTTGGAAAGGTGAGGAGGTCTGCCACCCAGCGGATGACGAGGCTCTCCACCGCTGTCCCCGCAGGAGACCCCTGCACCGTCCCGACGAACTGGTTAAAGTACGGTGTGAGCGACGCCAGAGCACGGCTAAGCCAAGTGGGATGACTGGGGACGTACGCCATGAAGTGCGGGTCAGAGGTAGAGGGGAAGTTCGGGATGAGGGACCTGACGAATTCCAAAATCTGCTCCCTGTCCAAGGGGTGATCCGGGGGCTCGCCCCGGTACATCCTCGCCACCACCTCGGGCGGATCAACGTCTCCGAAACTCCGGGGGCTGTAGCCCACCGCCAAGTCCACCAGATCGTGGACCAGCTCCGTGATGTCCTCCATGGGTGGTGGGAGCCCCATGCTGTCGAACCTGTCCCTGATGCCGAGATCGTCGTTCATACCATGCTTACCGTCCTCCTGCTTTTAAACCTAACCTGCTCCCTCCTCGTAGATGATGGTCAACCGACCCAGCTCCGTCTCCCCCTGCAGGACCGTCCTGTCACGCCCCGACTGCACCACCCTCAGAACGGGTTTGACCCCCGACTCCGAGATGATCTTGTCAACAGGCGCGTGCAGCATCCTCGACACCTGCCTCATCATCTCCATGTGCCCCTGTGTCAGGTACGCTCCCCCTGCAGTCCGGACTCGCGGGGAGCTCTTCTGTGTCCGCAACTTCACCCCAAGCCTCCTCAGTATCGAGTAGACATAGTTCGGGTGCACTCTCACCCCCCTGCTCTTCAGGTAGTCCCGGACCGTCTCCGGTGTCCACCTGTCGTAGCCGTAATCCTCCGGATCGTCAGCGAGTGCGCGTCTGAGGTCCCCGTAGTCCACCGTCGGACGCCTCCCGCTCCGTGGTCTCTCGGACAGTCCCTCCAGCCCCCGCTCCCTGAACCTGCGTACCCAGTAGTAGACCTTGTGCCTGCTCATGCACAAAAATCGTGCAATTTCTACAGCACTTTCGCCCTTTAAGAAATTAAGCACGACAAGTAGTCTAATCTTGCGGTCTGCATCATCCTCCTCCAAAAACGCACTGTGCAACAACTCAATGGCCTTATCCGTCGTCAAATCTGTTCTGTCCCATGGTCTGGTTGTCTAAAAACTTATCTGAAAACAGCTAGACTCCATCATGGTAATCCTTTCCATTGGCACAGTACACTATGGTACTATGGAAACAGCAACAACCGGCACCCCGGCCGGCAAACCCAATCCATTCACCATGACGGCGCTGCTCTACGTCCTCCTCGGACTCCTCGCAGCCCTGCAAGCAGGTCTCGTGGACTTCGGTCTGCTGAAGACCCCGATCAACCTCAGCTGGGTGAGAATACACCTCATCACACTGGGTATACTCACACAACTGGTCTTCGGCGTGGCACCACGCCTGCTCTCCCTCGATCAACCCCCCCGCTGGGACATCTGGGCACTGCTCAACACGGGGACACTCACCTTCTTCTACGGCAGGTCGATCATCGACTACGACATCATGCTCACCGGCGGTGTCCTCGTCTTGCTGGCAACCCTCCTGCTGCTCGTGCAGATCCTCGGGGCAAAGGACGCCCTCAAGTACTACTACGCCATCGGGCTCTTCTTCCTCTCGACCGGCATCACCATCGGAGTCGGCATCTGGCTGGGCTGGAAGGAGTTCCTCGGTGTGGGCAACATGCTCGAGGTACACATCCACGCCAACAACTGGGGATTCATGGCCATGGTCTTCACGGCGATCGTCTTCGGGATATACCCGAAAGTCTTCGGCAGGGACATCCAGTGGAAGGGCTCCGTGCTCCCGATCCTCGGTCTCGAAACGCTCGGTGCCATAGGGCTGGTCTTCGGACCATGGATAGGCAACATCCCCGTCATCGTGGCGGGTATGCTGTTCTTCATCGTCGCCACCGTCTGGCTGCTGCTGGACATCATACTCCCCCTGAGGGGAGAGCCCAAGTCTGTCGGCTTCTACCACTTCCTCGTCGCCTACGTCTGGATCTTCGCACCCCTGACCATCGCCCCATTCGTCATCTTCACCGTGCCCGGCTTCGAGCTGGTCGAGCCGAACGCACCGCAGGCACTGATCTACGGATGGGTACTTCAGGCAGGGATGGCACTGGTCCCCTACTTCCTCGCACAGCACCTGGGGAAGAAGCCCCGGCTCGGTGGGTCGTGGATCAGCCTGCTGCTGATCAACCTCGGTGCGGTGCTGCTGTGGGTGGCGATCTTCTCGGGATCGATGTTCAGTACGCTCTCGGGCACCGCCTACATGCTGTGGACCGCCGCATTCGTGCCCATGGTCTATGAGCTGTGGACGATCGTCAGGGAGTAGAATCAAGACCTTTATTGACACAAATTGCTCATGTCGGAATTATCAATGATTGAACATTTTCTGATCAACAATACGGATAAGGGGCAAATTGCTCTGAAATAACCCAATAGACAATATCGTGGGAGTTCTACATGTCGTGATGAAGGCAGCTGTGGATAGTCTCTCCCCTCTTCAAAGGTACTGGTCTGATTGGTGGCATCTTCGCGCGCTGAGGCTTATCGGGAAACTGTCTAATTACAAAGCCATGAGATAGGAGATCACGGTGGACACGACAACGGATGTTTCAAATCCTATGATGTTGTAGTGCACGAGTAAGAGAGCTGAGAGTAGTGAAGTCACGAACGCTTGTGCGAGGATGTATTTGTTGCTCATATGATTATTCCTCTTTTGATCACTTCCGCACTTGAATACGCGTAATGCGTCCATGACTTACTTCTCTCATATCCCTGTTTGTGATCTCCTTCTCTAGCTCTCGTAGTGAAGAAGCGATCTAATTTATACTACTCGTGGCTACTTAAAAATATTATAATAGGCTGTATGTCTCTATTTTCATTACAATGATCGACTATTCTGGATTCTAGTGGTAGATGATGGGAGATCACAAAGAAAGGTGGTGAACTCGAAATCTTCAGTCCACTGCGTATGTTGTGCATCTATGATTATTGGATATGTCGCTCTTGCCTTCTGCCTATGACCAAGACTGGTAGCAATAATAGAGGGACAAAGGGGTAGGGAAGCGTGCTCTCTGTCGGCTCCACGATCCTCACCGTCAGCTTGAACAAAGTCGAGAAGCGGAGTGTTATCTCTGCTCTCCACTCCAGCTCGTACTCTCCCAGCTCGTAGCCTGAGAGCGGTGTGACGTAATCGAAGTACGAATCATCGGGATCCAACCAATACTCTCTATCCTGAAATTCACCATCAATATAGAATTCCACAACGACATATAGTTCATCGAATATCCGCAGAGTAATGTTTCGGTTCGATCCCTGTTCGACCTCGATGACCGAGCCGTTGACCTCGTCGCTGACAATCATCGATCCTGCACGCTCCGACCCGTCGTAGAGCCGTGTGCGGAAGATGTCCACATAGGGACCCTCGTTGTAGTAATCGCGGGGATCCAACCTGCCACGAAGATGATTCACCCAGAAGAGTGCAATTAGTGATATCGTCACGAACTTCGAGTCGATGTTCTCGGGGAATACTATCGTGGGACGAAAACTTGTCTCTCTAGAGAAGTCCAGATCCCAGTGTTCGCTCTGGTTGTACGTGATCGAACCTCCCTCCCAGCTAAGCTTCACACCAAGGCTAATTCGATCTATGTACGCCACGTCGGAACCGTACTCGATGAGCCGGAACCATACATGAGTGCCGTAGGTCTGGCCCTCGACATAAGCAGTCTTGACCCGAATACCCATCTCGTAGACCGTGCCCTTGGTGGAGATATTCCCGGTCTTGACCCATATCAGGTCCTCGAAGGTGGAATTGCCCAGCACACCCGCCCCCTCGGGCATGCGGTAGCCTCCGTTGTCGGCCTCCTGCTGCGCCGTCACCAACTCGGGTCTTGTGGGAAGCTCTGCTCCAGTGGAAAGGAACGACATGAGCACCAGGGAAATAATCAAAATAACCCTCATTCACTCCAGCATGTCCCTGTAGGTTGAAAAAAGTATCGGACCGAAAATATTCCTACAATTCCTCCAGAACTCGTGATGACCCGAATCAGGGATAGTCCAATCGCCTCCAGAGTTGTAAATGCATACACAAGCTCGACAGAACTACTCGCGATCAACCCGATCCCTCGTGACCAAGCTCCTCGCGACCAACCCGACAGAGGACCTCTACAGCTTGGTGCTATTCGGGATGTACTGGATAAAGTATAAACTATGGTACTCCTAGTCACCGAACTACGTGGGGGCCGGGTCAAATGAGGTGCAATTTCCTAGTCACTACCCAATCCGAAATTCGTAAACCAACACTAGAATGCGGGAGAATACCGTAGAACAACAGTCGGAATCACTCCTAACATATATTCTCAGAAACCTGAATACTCACGTCTCAGCAACTCACAACCTCGAATCCTAGCCATTCGAAACGCGTCGAGCCGTCTAGACGCATCCCGCGTCGCATAACCCGTAACTTGAGCAAATATTATTTAAAGAACCGAATCACAGAAGAATTGTTCACGCATTTGCGTGACACGCGACTACGGTCGCACGGAATGGGCAATGATCCCCACGGATCAAAAAACCCAGACCATGTCCCGAAAGCCAATCGGTGCGGCATTGCTCCGCATCTGCATCACTTTCGCGACACCTATC
>JALWRB010000189.1 GCA_027077875.1 Candidatus Heimdallarchaeota archaeon | reverse complement strand
GAGGTTCCCAATGTCATCGAGTACTACAAGACCGTGCTGGGATATGTCAGCATGCTCTTGGGAATGAGGAGATACGCCGATGCATTACGAATATTAGAGGAAAATGTGAGAGTGGACCAGATTGGTAAACAGACTGGGTTCTTTGTATACAAGCTCTACTACATGTCTTACCTAATTACCTGCAACATCGAGTTGGGTAACTATGCAGAGGCTCGAACAAATCTTGAGGAGATGAGTAGGGTAGAAAAAGAGAGATCAGAAGACGACGATATTCTACAATTCACAAGAGCGTATGTGCTAAGTGTTTCGGACGATTTACTAGAACTCGCAGAGGCAGAATCTATACTCCGAAAATTGTTAGAATCAGAGAGAATTATATCTAATTTCTACAGAGTTGAGACGTACAATAGGCTTGCTCGTATTCTCTGGTACAGATATACCATCTCGAAGGGAGAAAGCATAAAACTGGAGCTGGGAGCACTATTGGACAGCATGGTCGAATTTGCGGACAAGACCAGAATGCTTTATCCAATGGCCGAAGCACTGATGATGAAAGTAAAGGTCGATTTGGCAGAGAGGAGTGAGGATATAGCCGACTCAATGTCTAAGTTGATTCAGACGATTGAGTACTTGATGCGGGACGATTTTAGGAGGTATGCTAAGGAATTACTGGATATGCTTGACGAATATAATGACGAGATCATGGAGACCCTGAGCGGAGATCATCCATTAGTTCAGAAACTAAAGATCTGGTCGAAATTTAGATAAAATTAGGATCTATAATCCTTGGCTGTTTAGCTGTAACCACAGGGTCTTCAGGCATGTTCTTTGCAATGTCCAATACTTGTTCGGTTTTATCGTCATCGAGGATTGATAGGATAATCTCCTCATCCTCCTTCCCGTGTGCTTCAGAGAGGAGGAGTAAGGTGGATAGTTCCTCCGTTGATATGTCAGGTCGATTTCGTTTGATCGCCCAGATCTTGTCTAAGTCGTGGTTCAAGCCCTCCACTGTGGTGTCTAGAAGATCCAAGAGGAGCTCAGTGAGCAAGTAATCAATTAGAGAAGGAGTAAGTTCCGACTTGATTTGATGTATTACGCCCTTCCTGTCCGACTTTGGGAAATCTATAATATCACCAATTTTGTAAGGTTTATCCAAAACGCAATCTAGAACCTTCCTCACCAGCAAAAAGTTGATGTGCATAAGGTTTCGTCCCTCCACACTCATTTCCTGGCCAGAGGTTGACCGAGGATATTCAGACACAGTCATCTATCGAAAATATGATGCAGTAAATATTTAACTTTATCCCGACACCATAGACTAGGGAACTTCGTTTCCCCCTCTAATTATCCCCTGAATGATCTCTATCAAGGTTTCACCAGATTTCACAATCTCAGGACTCATATCCCCGTAGAGCTCTGTTGTCTTCACCTGAATACCAATTATACGTAGTACAGGATCAATGCCACTCAGGTTGAGAAAATGTATTAGGTCAGATAAGTCCTGGTAATGAGTTGTCTGGGAGCCAGAGTCCTTTACAATTCTCTCATCTGCAACGACTATGTCACCTGGTGCTAACCCAGCATCAATGCCGTCTATGATCACGAGGACATGGGGATCCTCTCTCACAATCTTGCCAAGGAAGTTCACCGGTGTATTCATGGCCAATATCACACCATTGCCCAGCTTCCTTCCTATATAGATACCTATACCATCGTCGCCTCTGTCCTCATTTCCCAGACAAATGACTTGAAAATGTCCTTTGAATATGTTCTCAAGTTCCTCTCTCAGGTTACCCATGATATCACCTAAAACAGCCATATGACCGGGGGGTAGAGACCTAGCAACAGGATCATTGAGGAGATGATTATGTATGTCGTATGAGGAATCCACCCCTCTTTGACCTCGACAGGATGATCTTCGATGGGTTTGTCAAATACCAGTTTCTTAAGTATCCATAGGTACCCTACAAAAGCTAGAAACGTATTGATAAGTATGAGGAAGAGGGACAAGTTCATGTTTGGTCCCGAAATAGAGTAGAATGTTAGCAGAATGGTAAGTTTAGAGATAAATCCACCAGTTCCGGGAAAACCAGCTAGGGACATCAAACCTATGAATAGCGATAATCCAAGGACCTTATCCTGTGCGCCCACGCCCTGTAGCTTCCTAAGGTCACGGCTATTGAACCGATGGATCAGTGTTCCAGAGATGAGGAAAAGGAGGATTTTCGCCAGTCCATGGTTGAGGATGTGCAGGCACAGTGCATAGGCTGTGGACTGAACTGGTACAAGAACCAAGAGGAATCCGAGATGAACGGTTGTGGAATAGGCAAGAATACGTTTATAGTCGATGAACTCCTTCCTCAAGAACTGGGCAAATACCATGATATTTCCCTCGAACATGGTGAGAATTCCCAGACTGATCATGAGCCCGCCCACGGAACTGTTGTAGTCCATAGAAGGGGAGAGGAGTGAGAATATCCTGAAGAGAGCATAGATACCCATCTTGACTACTATCCCAGATAGCAGACCACTAACTGGAGACGGAGCTTCTGGGTGAGCATCAGGTAGCCACTGATTGAGGAAGACTCTTCCTGCAGTTACCCCGATACCAATTACCATGAATGCGAGCGCAAAATTTCCAATTAGGGTATCTCTCGGTCTCCCCATCTCATTGTAGTAAAAGCTAGGGACGACACCACTCAACAGACCAATTCCGAACAGAAACGAGAGAGATCCATAGCTACTTATCACAAGGTACTTCATACCTGCTTCGTACGCAGCTTTTGTCTGGTTGAACACAACGAGGATGTAACCCGAGACCACCATCAGTTCCCACCCGAGGAAGAATATAATGAGATGTTTTGCCAGAACAGTTAGGATGAGACCGAGGAACATCGTAAAGAAAATTGTGTAGAACTTGAAGTACTGATTCCTCTCGAAGTAGGCCACGCTGTACAGACCGATGATGGTACAGAATCCAGAGATGATAACCGTAAGGACTGCGGAGAACCAGTCCACGGTGAGCGTATTGGTGAACGGAGACTTGAGATTATTGAGATCCTTGAGAAGCATGACCGAAAACGTCAATTCACCAAGGAGAACTAACATGGCGAAAACTGCTATGAACATTTCCATGACCCTTCTTTTGAAAAAGATACCAAGGGAAGAGACAAATATGCCAAGAAGTGGAAGAACTACGAGAATGAGAATTATATCCAACATGTCACAGACCTCCGATTATGACAGATGTCATGACTAGTGACATCAGAGCCACCAAAAACATGGTGATATTGAGGTCTCCAGTATGGATGTACCGGACACGCTTTGCGAACTTGAGTGCCGCCAACCAGAGACCCTTCCAGATAGCTTCGAGGTAGAACCCCTGTCTGGACATCTCCGCGAATACCCTGACAAGAGGGTTCCCCGAAATGGTTGAGTACAATATTTCTGAGTCATAAATTATAAGCCCTACCCACATGGTCAGTAGGAGGAGGACAAGTATGACCAAGGATTCTACCCAGTCAATATGTAGTGTGGTATCACCGTACTCGGAGAAGAAAGAGGGTAGGATCATCTGAAATAATCCACCGACAAGAACGAGGAATGAGAGTACAGCGATTACGACCCTCATCGCTGGGTACGAGTGTAACTCACCACGTTCCTCGCTATCCGAGAAGACAAGATAGTAGATCAGCTTGCTGCAGTAAAGAGCAGTGACGAATGCAGTTGTGATAGCCGACCAGAAGACCACAAGGGCGAAGTTCCCCGAGATCTCAGCACTAACGGTTATGATACTTTCCTTGCTGAAGAATCCAATGAATGGGAAAATTCCCGCAAGAGACAGACACCCGAATACAATACCAAAGAAGGCTATTGGGTCTCGATTCCAAGATGCAGTACCTGAAAGTTCTGTTATGTCACGCGAGTGATAGAGGTGTATAAGGTATCCCGCGGTTAGGAACAGGAGAGACTTGAAAATAGCATGGGAGACCAAGTGGAATTGTGCAGAGAGAAAGGCTTGAAGTGAGTGCTCACCAGTTTCTGCAATAGCCAGGGCCAGCGCCATGAACATGTAAGATAGCTGGGATACTGTGGAATACGCCAGTATCCGCTTGACATCGATGGCGGCAAGAGCTGAGAACGCGGTAAGAACCGCAGTGATGGACGGGACTAGGATGACCGTCCATACAACGGTGTCAGAGGTAATTGGCAGCAACAGATAGACCCGAGACACCAAATATACTCCGGCCTTGACCATTGTCGCAGCGTGAATTAGAGCACTCACAGTGGTAGGACCTTGCATAGCATCTACATCCACATGACGTGGACTGCTTAGCCACGGGGTGAACGGATAGAGTGCGCTCTTCCCAATGGCAGAGATGAAGAGGGCAGTTGAGACTAGTGTAAGATTATTCTCAGGTAATGTAGACGAGGATATGGTTTTGAAATCAACCGATCCTACTTGGTTGAAAAGTAGGATAATGCCGAAAAGGAGACCTAGATCAGCGAGGTGGGTAAAGACAAAAGCCTTGATTCCAGCAAGTCCTGCCTTTCTACCGTCCTCACCATCCTTGTAAAAGTAGTGAGCGATAAGAGCGAATGAGCAGAGACCCACGATTTCCCACCCTACGAATAGGAGAATGAGATCTGAAGCGAGGACAAGAAGATCCATCCCGAAAACGAAGAGCTGGAGGAATATCCAGTACTTGGTTTCATGCTTGTCTCCTTCCATGTACTCGACAGAGAAGAAGGCGATGAGGAATCCCAGTATAGATGCCACACATGCCATGAACACCCCCAACGAGTCAGCAGTCAATTGGAGTGTGGGTGAGGGAATGCCAGCCATCTTAATGTAGTCTTTGAATCCGAGAGTTACAGGAGCCCATGAATCGGATAGGGAGAACACTGCAAGTGTGGATGCAGCAGCAGCAGCTACAAGTATGGAGAGCAGAGCCACCCACTTAGTAAGTTGCTTAGCGATAGGGGAAAACAAGAGGCTTAGAAGAACACCGAGAATCGGTGCAAAAACCATGAACAATATAATTTCACTCATTACCACTTCAACTCCTTGTAATTTCTGACATCGACACTCTTGTGTGATGCGTAGATCTTGCCCATGAATGCTATAGCAAGACCGATGATCGATCCTCCAATACCAAGGGAGAGGATGGCATAGGACTCCATCAACGGGAAATTACCTCTAAGGTATCCGAAACCGATGAAGAGCATATTTCCCGCGATGACCATGAGCTCTATTGAAATGATAAGACGAAGGGTATCACGTTTTGATATCATCCCGTACAGCCCAATGATGAAAAGCATGAATGCTCCAGCTATCCATATCGAGAGGTCGGCGTCCACTTAGTCCACCTCCCTGTAGGTCAGAATCGCAAAAACCGTCACGAACAGCAGGAGTGACAATATGCCGATCCCGAGCTGTAAACCAGTCCTCACACCCTCGATGCCTACATCTGACCAGAGGACGAGCATCGATAAAATCTCTGGGATATCTCCACTGTGAACAACAAGGGTCACATCGATAATCATAAATGCAGCGGAGGTGACTCCAAAAAGGAGAAGGAGGAGAAAGATTGTACCTACCCTATTCATTCTTCATCTCCTCCTTGTCAAGGTAGTTAGAGCTCACTGCGAAGAGCACGGTCAGTACTCCAGTATAGATCAGCAGGTGAAACACACCGACATACAAGGCACCGACGTAGAGGAAGAGAAGTCCTACACAGACTGTACACCCCTCGAGGCTGATAATAGCGAGCATTCTCTGTTCAGCGTCAAGTGCGAGTACAGCCAGTACTATGGCAATGACAAGGAAGGATAGAATCACATAATCCATCATTTCTTCCTCCTCTTATAGACTGTAGAGATCCTCTTGAGTTTCTCCCTGTCCATTTCAGCAGTCATCCATACATTCTGCAGATGGATGGAGTCGAAGTTGCACACAGCTTCACACTCACCGCAGTAGCAACACCTACCGAGATCGATTATGAACTGGTGCTCGACGTCACCTAGTTTTTCTATCTTGATGGCCAACGTCGGGCATATTCTCTCGCATTTTTTGCAAAGAGTGCAGTTCTCAGGTACCAGAACGGGGGTACCTCGGTAATCCTCTGATGTCTCAACCATCTCGTTGGGGAAGAGGACTGTGTTTGGTTTGGAGAAGAGGTTGACCAAAGCGGTCTTACCTGCCACCAGATACTTCGTTATTGACATCTTACGCACCTCCGTACTGCTGAATCAGCAGTATTAAGATCACTCCCCCTAGAGCCAGTGGAAGAAGATACTTCCACATCCCTTCCGTACTCTGATCCACCCTAAGCCGTGAGCTTATGGTCTTGATGAAAGCTAGAGCGAAGACGACAAGCAGTGTTTTCACGAGGAAGACCAAGAACGTGACAAATCTTGTGTATAATCCAATTTCATAAACGGGGGGTCCACCGAGGAACAACGCTGCGATTAGAACCGAGAGATTCGTCAGGTTTAGGAACTCCGACATCTTTACCAAGGCGAGGTCCGGCCCGGTTAGTTCGGTCATCCACCCAGCTACGATCTCGGTCTCAGCGTGCCCTGCTGAGAACGGATTGTACTCCAACGCACCTAGTGTAGAGATGAGGGAAATGATGAGAAGGAGACTCCACGGAATAATTAACAGTATCTTCCCAAAGCTACCAAAGGTGAAGAAAACACCTGCCATGTATAAGGTGATTTCCGATATCCTCATACTTCTGGCAACGTTGGCAATTCCTGCCAAGGAAAGCGACAACGGGATCTCAAAGGAAAGCTCGATAAGGACGGCCCGTCCGGAGCCAGACCCCCCATACGGGTTGTTGGACATCCACCCGAGGAAGAATGCAGACGATCCATGTATCCCAAGTAAAAAGAGGAAGAAGAAGAGGTCGCCATCGAAGCTTATCAGTCCCTCGGGCGAGATAATGGGTAGGAACAGAGACATGGTAAGTGCGACCGAGAACTGGAGAATGGGGATCAACCAAAGTACCAGTCTCATGGATTTCTCGGGATATACCCTCTCCTTCGCCAGCAGTTTGGCAAAATCATACAGTGGTTGGAGGAACGGTGGACCTACCCTGTTCTCCATCCTGGCTGCCAGTTTTCTCACCAGCCACATCAGGATGACCGATAGCACAATCGCGAAGAGCGCTCCGGGAAAGATGAAAAATTCCAGTATGCGCAGTATCATCATTCTACACCTTGAATATTCTCACAGGAAGGTGCTTTTTCAGCTGAGAATTTATCCTTCCAACGAGCTGCTTCCCGCTCATATCCACCGACTTCTCGGTCTTGAGGTCAGTGAAGGTCACTCTCTCCATACATCCGACACAGGGATCGATCAACCTGATGATCATCGGGATGTCAGCTACCTGCGCTTCCCTGAACCTGAGGAGTAGGGAGGTTATATTGGCCAAAGTAGGGGCCCTCACCTTGTGACGATCAGGGCTTTTCCCACCAATACTGTTGATATAGTGGATGTTCTCTCCCCTTGGAGCTTCCACACGAGTGTGGGCTGCACCCTCTTTAAGCCTGTTCTTGAAAGGAAGAGCAATCTCTCCCCCTGGCAGGTTTTCGAGCACATAGATGCACATGTCGATTGACTCAATGGTCTCGTCCAGACGAACCATCATACTTGCATGCACATCTCCTTCTGTCCTCGTGATCACATCAAACGGTATTTCCTTGTAAGCTGCGTAAGGGACGTCCCTCCTCAGGTCGAAGTTTACACCTGAAGATCGAGCTGTTGGACCAACCGATGCCATCTTGATGGACTGCTCGTAGCTCAGTGCTCCTATATCCATGATCCTCTTGACAAACGATTTCTCCTTGTCGAGTATGTCGTAGTGCTTCATGACCAGACCCCTGAGCTCCTTGAGCTTAGCTATGGTGTTCGTGACCTGATCGGGGGTGAGATCCCTCCTCACTCCTCCAATGGTCTCGATACTGTAGTTTACCCTGTTCCCTGTGATCTCTTCGAGAATGTCCATAACGATCTCACGATCCCTCCAAGTTATGTGAAACATGAAATCATAACCTCCGTCATGTGCAAGTACTCCGTACCACAAGACGTGGCTGTGAATACGTTCAAGTTCCGAAACTAGTACCCTTAGCCAGCTCGCTCTGTCCGGAATCTCGTCCACTATCCCCTGGATTTTCTCGGCACTCTGGACATAGGCCAGTTGGTGTGAGGCACTGCAAATCCCACAGATTCTCTCTATGAGGTAGAGGTTCTGCACCCATGTCTCTTCCTCCAAAGCCTTCTCCAGACCCCTGTGATTGAACCCAATCCGTAGGTCGACGTCCTTGACTGTCTCACCCTCGATAAAGAACTGGAAGCGGATTGGCTCTTTGTGAGTCGGATGCTGCGGTCCGATGGACATGCAGTACTCGTCTTCAGGTGCTTCCTTGATGGTCTGTGGCTCTTCCTTGCCAACCCCAAGCTCGTCCAATATCTTGATTATGTCTGTAGATGTCACCTCCTTCCGGAGTGGGTAGAGATCTTTCGGGAAGCTATCTGGGAGGAGAAGATGAGGGCGTGGTTCGTCAAACTTTACCCCCAGCATCTCTGCCACTTCCTGCTCATAGACGACCGCGGAAGGGTACAGATCCGTCACCGTCTTGATATCTTTCGGGTCTAGTCCCGTCTGCAACCTCACGAATATCGCTTGACCACTGTCTTTCATTGGCCTGCTCACGGGGTAGTCAATGGTTAATGAATCCCCATGCTGAGCGCCGATTATCGTGCTAAGGTGCGTGTATCCACTCTTGTAGAGGTTCCCAAGTATCCTGTGAAAACTCTCCTCGTCGGACTTGATGAGGACAGTTCCATCATTCATAGTTTCAGTGTTATAATTCTCTTTTACCTGCACTGTACTCATCCCCTAGATGTCGTTCCCCCCAAGTTTCTGTAATAGTTTGTAGACCCCAAAGGCGATGGCTTCTGGCCGGGGAGGGCATCCTGGGATGTACAAGTCGACGGGAAGTACCTTGTCGATCCCACCCAGTGCATTGTAGCACTTATGGTATACCCCCCC
Organism: Candidatus Heimdallarchaeota archaeon; assembly: GCA_027077875.1. Classification (GTDB taxonomy): domain Archaea; phylum Asgardarchaeota; class Heimdallarchaeia; order Heimdallarchaeales; family Kariarchaeaceae; genus S139-21. The sequence goes on along the minus strand of JALWRB010000189.1, from coordinate 13,882 downwards.
ACTTATTGCACAACCACCGATGGCCACAACCACCTTAGGATCTGCCATCTGAGAGTATATCCTTCTCAATCGGGGTGCCATCGCCCTAGTTACCGATCCCGTACACAGCAGTACATCAGCATGTTTTGGTGAGCCCATGAGCTTGATCCCGAATCTCTCGAGGTCATACCTAGGAGTCAGAGCCGCAACGATCTCAATGTCACATCCGTTGCACGATCCCGCATTCATGTGGGACACCCAAGGGGCTCTAGTCAGGGCCGTAACAAAGACCTTAGCACTAAGTTCCTTTAGCACTATTGCAACACCTCCGACCTGATCATAAGGATAGTATAAAGCATGACCAGCGTGAAAAATCCTGTCGCCCAGTTAAACGGATTGATTCCACTCTTGACGAGAACAAATATCGTAGCGGAGATGAAGCCAATAACGTGGAGGATCAGGAAGTAGATCGTGTACGGAAACATGCGTGACGCGTATCTACTCTCCTTGACCTCGACGTCTTCCCCTCCTTGGTAAACCTCTGCTACCCTTCCTTCTTTGATCCCGGTGGCCAAAGAGAGGAACTTCTCGATTATCCAAAACAGTAGAAGCATTGTGATAATCGTGGCTATTACATATGGCAAACTATCGAAGAATTCCATTTCCTCACCGACCTCCTGCGCAATTGTGGCAAGTGATCCTTGCCTAGAGAATCACAGTATTCAATTATTAAGTTTTTGAGCACACGGTATACATTACATATTTTTGGAGAATTAGCCATTCACAATCTCAAATTCATTAAATTCTGATCAGTCCTACCACCAATTTGATATAATTATTATTGTTATTGTTGAATTGACACCATACACAACCTTAGTGAAAAATCTAGGAACGTAGCCCATCAATTACGTTTATTAGATTTGTAGATATTGTCTTTGTGGACACTAAACAGATGAGATTTTGATACGAATATGAGCAAATGTCCGACTAAGCAAATAAATAGACACTACATAGAAGCTATTTGATATTTGAGAGATAGTAAATGGCTTAATTCTAGTTAATGGTGACACCGACCATTCTCCAGACATGGTCTAATGTCAAATTAAACTCCTCATCGGAGGTTATCCGTGACAAAACAAGTGACCCCTCTACGAGAGTAGAAATTACTACTGCCAACTGGGCCGACGGTAAATCAAAATTAAACACACCAGTACTCTTTCCTATGTCGAGCGTTTCCACAAGCAGTTTGTTGACATATGTGAATAAAGATTTGACCTCGGACTGAATTTCAAGAGGGACAGTGTTATACTCCACACCGAATATTCCGAGAGGACAGAGTTCGTCGATCTTTCGTGACTCTCTGAAGAAATTGAGGAATATATTCAGTTTCTTGATTGGATCACTCTCTGAAGATATCATCTTCTTGGTGAGGTACTCGATCCTCGATCTGTAATTCTGAACGATGGCTACCCCCAGAACCTGCTTAGTTTCATAGTGATAATGAATACTGGCTTTCTTGATACCAAGTTCATCTGCCAAGTCCTTATAGCTGAACGAGTTATAGGACTTCTTCCGCATTATCCGCTCAGCACTTCGCACAATATCCCGCTTGGTATTCTCTCTCTTCATAGAGAGAGATAGACATCAGACAAGATAAATCTTTATTTATCTACTAGCAGGTAGATGGGATTTAAGAACATACACCCCATAAGCACAACCTTTAAAACCTAACCTACCTACCAGTAAGTAGGTAGAATATGAGTAATAAAACCGCCAAAACGGGATTAGATTTTGTGTCAATTCTTGAGGGCACGAAAACACCGACTTCACTCAAGATAGTTAGAAAGGCAATTGGGATATCTTCGAAGATATTTCCTGAATTTACTGCTAGACAGACACTCAAGATCTTCTTGACCCCAAAGAGGGAAAAGGGATTGAACCAATTGGGAACTGCACTCCCTGGAAGAGTACAGTATGAAGACATATTGGGAGAACAGATCTTCACCTACGAGGAAGGCGAAGGTCCCAAGATCCTTGTTGTTCATGGTTGGGGATCATCAACCTATCGCATAAGGCCGGTCATCAGATCCCTTGTTGCCAATGGGTTCAAAGTCATCAGTTTTGATGCAAAGGGATCGGGACTCTCATCAGGTAAGATGACAAATGTCATGGAGTACATTGAAATTGTAAAGTACCTAAGCGAAAAACACGGTGGTTTTGACGCAGCAGTGACGCACTCCTTTGGTGGACTAGCAGCACTCTTAGGTACTTTAGAAGGAATCGAATTCAAAAGGATCATCACAATCAGTCCTCCACTTAGAGCAGCTGTAATCTTCTCGTCCTTCTACAAGATGCTGGGGGTTCCGCAGAATGTGCAGACACGTATGCAGCGAAGGTTTGAAGAGAAAATCGGCAGGACAATAGAGGAGATATCTCCCATAGAGATCAATCTCCAACTCCCACCAACGAAGATCATTCACGACAGAGACGATGAGGTGCTACCCGTAGAGGATGTTAGGGAATTCGTATCTCGCTACGAGGGTGTGGAGTTCTATGAGACCAAAGGGTTGGGACATCGCAGAATACTGAAGGACGAGGTGGTGCTTAAAGAAATCGTGGATTTTCTCACCCCAATTAGAAAGGATACACATGCTCCCACGATAAGCTGATTAAGCCAATGAACTGAGCACGGTTATGGATCGTTACAAGGTGGTATTTGCAACCCTGATTATAGTCACCCTCGTACTCTCTGTCATTGGTATTCTCTACTACACTCCAGATAATCCAGACGACGGTTCAGTGTATATTGACCAGTATATCCTCACGAGAGAGTTGGAAACAGGTTTGACATTCTCAACCAATATAATTCCAATAGGGGAGAATTACTTAGTCACCCAGAAGAACGGATCGATTTGGTTGGTGGGTGACGCCATATTAGAAAAATTCATGGATATACCCCCAGAGGACATTGAATATAAGGAGAGTGAGGAGGGATTGCTGGGCATTGCCCTGTCACCTGATTTTGAAACATCGGGAGTGTTCTACCTCGACTTCACTGATGACTCGAAGTCATATATTTCTCGATTCACACTGGCTGATAACGAGAGGGGAAACTACTCCAGTCGTGTTGATATCTTGGTAGTCAATCAGGTCTTTCCCAACCACAATGGAGGACAATTGGCTTTTGGCCCAGATGGATACCTGTATGTAGCTTTTGGGGATGAGGGATCAGCCGAAGATCCCCTGAATAACGGTCAGGACCGATCTACGTTACACGGTTCTATTCTCCGAATTGATCCCACAGAGAACGGTTACAACATCCCTCCCGATAATCCGTTCGTCGGAAATACAGAGGGGTTCAGAGAGGAGATCTGGGCTTATGGGTTCAGAAATCCATGGAGGTTCAGCTTTGACCCAGAGACGGGTGATCTCTGGTCTGCAGATGTCGGACAGGTCACCTACGAAGAGGTAAATCTCGTGGAGAGTGGTGGAAATTATGGATGGAACAGGATGGAGGGACCAAAGTGCAGGGGAATAACGACAGACTGCTCGAAATTTATACCACCAGTTGCATACTATGGACATGATCTGGGGAGTGCAATCATTGGAGGATACGTGTACAGAGGTACGGAATTTCCAGATCTTGAGGGCATGTACATCTTCGGAGATTACCAGACGGGGAGGGTGTGGGGAACGGATAAGGACGGGAACATGGAACTATTGCTCAAAGAACACATGACTCTCCTGTCGTTTGGGGTGACAGTAGAATCAGAACTCTTGCTCTTGACGTACAACGGGACTGTGTTCAAGCTGACCTCTACTTAGTCACTCCTTCGATCTTGCAATGACATTTACGGTTCCTATCACATGATCAACTCCGTCTGCTCCGATTAATCTGCAGACAACGTCATCAAAGAAGCTACCGATCTCACAGCTCTGGAGCCCAAGTTGTGTCGCCTGCAGATGAACATTTTGTACCGAGTGCCCAGCTTCTAAGATTGCAAACCTGTATCCCCTCTCCCCGTACTTGGCAGTTGTTCTTGGGAGGATGAGAGAGTAGACAAGCATGACTGCAGAGTCCTTGAAGTGGTTAAGAGTTGTGAGAATATCATCTATTGGAGGAACATCACCCAATTTCACAAGTGTATTGTCAAGGACGTTGTGGTGGTAGGTTCCATTCTCCAAACCATCGACATCCCAAGCAAGAATATAAATCTCGAGCGGATGTGTTCCACCAGCAGACGGGATCATCCGTCTATGGACATCCTCAACTATACCATGAGCAGAGAAGAGAATGCTTGATAGTTCTTCGAGAGTAATGGATCCATAGATCCGGGAGGTAGGGCTCCTCCGTTCCTTCATGATCTTTTGCAAGGAGTTATCTTTAACCTTGGGAAGTGGGAGACGATGATCCGTAGGGTAGAGTGTGACCGGTACTTGGAAGTACTTGGACTCTTCCTGATACACGGTATATTTGATGATCTGCTCCTCGATCAGGTGCAGATTGTACCGGGTGATTGATCCTGCGGTGTGTGCATCCGCGGAGTAGGGAGTGGTTGTTACGCGAAGGGGTGTGGGTATGGGAAGACCTCCTTATCGTTCTTCAGGTTAGTGATGTCAAATGGAAACACCTCTTCAAGGTTCCACAGTCTATCGCAACGAAGGTAAGGTAGTTGGTAGTGAGAGTGAAGCGGCATGAGCTGAGGGGAGATGACACGAGATACCTCAAAGCCCATCTGTTCTACATCACGAGTGGTGAGTCGTTTCACAAATAGATCCACTCCAAGACTCTCCAAATTTCTTACCAGATCATCAAATTTGTGGAATTTCGTCTTACTCCCAGGTATTGGAGCGTTGAGAACTGGAATCTCTGGAAAAATATTGACAAGACCTGAGTGCAAATCAGTACGAATTGAGTAGAGCTTGCAGTGATCCTCGAATGAGTGGAGGTTCTCCAGTTTCTCACCCGGATCCCAGTTGGGATCATCCCTTATGAGGAACCTGACATAAGGAACTGTGTGAAGTGCTTCTTCAATCGAGGAGTTCAGGGCTTTCATCGCATCAATGTGTGAACTGCACCCTACAGCAAATATCCTCCCTTCACTCGTAGGAGCAAATATGCTGGTAAGGTAGGTGAACGCCCCTGTATCATTTGAGAGATCGGTTATGCGAACATCCCAGTCATCAGGTACACCACGAGCTCGTACGTGCTCACGGGTCCAATCAATAGGAACAACCGGAAGGGGTTGCCCGGAGAGCCAAGCAAGGGTGAACGCATCTCTCTCAATTAATTCGTAGACAGAGCCCTCCACTGCCTTCCGGAATGTCAGGTGTGCTGATAGTCCAGTAGAGATCGAGGGGAATACCGTCTGTTTCTCCCGAGAGTGCACCCATGGGAGGTAGACAAGGGAAGCAGGAACCATAACCTTCTCACCAGTGTGGTAGTTGTGGGCTGAAGTCCAAGCGATCTCTGTGGTCTCAGTCAGGGGGGAATAAGCATCGGAGTACTGGTAGCTGACTTCCGAGAACGATGGCCATCCAGTGACTGCACCTGCGATCTCCTTTACAGTTCCAAACTGGAGATCTTGGACGAATGAAGCTGAGTATCGCTCCAGTGCCTCCCCTATACACGCCATGTAGGAATTCACCCTGTTGAACTCTGCCCCACCCACATTTGAGATCCTTCCCTCGCCGCCAAGTGACACGGTATCTACAGTCTCACCACCGAAGATGTTTATCGTCGAGTCACCAGGATCAGGGAGGAACTCCTTGACATAGGTGAGTATCCCTAGTCGGTGGGAGATCAGCCCCTCGGTCGAATGCTTCTCGAAAAGATCATCGGCAGACATCATCCTTTCACATCCTGAATCTTTGACTTGCTAACTGGTAGCCAACTCTCCTTTGGCTCACCCCATCGTGGGTAGCATCGAGGACACTTTGGTATCCAGAGGAATCGATCCTCCGTAATCGTGGTAGCCGATCTGTCCATACTTAGTACAGTCCCAATCATCGTCTTGACGAATCGGGCCATATCAGAGGACCTGAGTTTCAGTAGGTTTGTGAGCAGAAGATACTCTGATTCTGTCAATGGGGGATGGTCAACCTGTTTCCCAAATAGCCGTAGATCCACTTCCCAACGAGAGGAATGTGAAGACCTTCGGATTTCTAAACACTTGATGCACGGGCTGTCAAAGGGGATTACAAGTGGACCAATACCGATCCGTCCAAGCTCTGTAATACCAAGTGGCATCCATGCAACCCTGTTGTTGTGCGCCCACTGGTCAATCCTATTCAGAGTCTCCCAGTCAAGGTCTCGTGATACGAAAACATAGATTAATGTCTTAGAAGGCGAATCGACAACCGACTCAATCAATTTAATCCCCAAGAATTCAGCCTGTGTCTCTATAGCGATGATCTTGTGCTTTAGTAGGAATTGATAAGTTTCCGCATCAGGTGAGTATTCGCCGCTTCCTTCCAACCACTCAGCGAGTTGTGGTGAGTCCTTATGCTCTAGTTTGATAATGTCCCCGGACCGTGTGCCTATCCACACCTCTTCAGAGGTACACCGCATAATCCACGATCCTTTATTGAGATTTCCCACTTGTTGCTTTTCACGACATCCTTTATCATAGTTACGCGTGGATATCGTACAACATCAGTTCATCTTAAATCATTGAGGACAGAAAATAGACCCTGATGGAATCTATGTTTATCCATTTACTTAATATTAAATTCTGAATATTCTATCGGACATATGGACGACTTTCAAAAGATCGTACAAGCAGTTGACGAGGGATATATCCAAGGTATCCATCGGTTTGGAAGAAGGGATTTAATCGAGAAATACTTCCCAGACGAGTTCTCGATGTTTCTACGAGACGACAACGATGATTTGAGGATCATGCACATCCAAGAATGGATCAGTAGCATAGAGAAGCGTAAGGAGGAGAACCCCGAATCCTATGAGAACAGGAATGTAGCCTACGAGATTAAAGATGTATCAATACACGAGGTCTTTGCCACAGTAGTTCTGGATCTTTACTACAACGATAAACTCTTTGCAATCGATCAGTTCTCACTGTATAAACTCAATGGTGAGTGGAAATTTATCGCTAAACTATACAAAATGGCATGAATATCAACAAATCTCTTGGATCCCCACCGTCTATACAAAAATATAGGATTTTGGAGAAAAAGATATATTTTTCTATATACAGTCCGTACTGTGAAAATTTCAGTCCTTGAGTCTAGTTATAAAGAGAGACGACCTGAGGCTAGTGTACTTGCACCCCCTTGTGGCAGTTGTACCTGTACATGTTGCTGCTCATCTGCTATTGGACTGCCAGAGATGGTGCTACTCCTAACCCATAAAGGTAACCAAAGCTTAGAGGTAAGCTCTGCAACATTTCCAACCGAGAGTGATATTTTAGATCCAGAAAACACAGTTAAAGTCGAGTCGGATATTACCCCACAGATTGCGTCCTCAGTGCAGATAAAAGGATTCTTAGTTGGATTGGTTCTGGTTGGATTAAATATAATCCTGATGTTATTCCTTTTAACATTTGAACATCTGTTCTATTCCCTATTGATTATTTTCCTTCTTCTCTTGGTTGGTATTTTGGGATATCCAATATTGGTATATTATAAACTGGAAAAATCTTATTCAGCTACCCAACGATTGAAAACGTCAATAAAGCTGTTTTTCAAGGCTATTTTATTGTCGATAGTAGGAGGGATTTTGGAATTCATACTACTTGTCCAGCTTTCTATACTGTGATACGGTCAAATTGTCCAATTGTTAGAGTATACTCGAAACTGCAGCTAGGGCGACTATTTGCATAATTCCACCAACGATTATGAATACTAGGGACTTGAAGAATAGACCAATGGAGGTTGCGAGCCTATTACCACGAGTGAAGGACTTGTCTATTTTAATGTAAGCAAAAATTGGATAACCAATGATGCCAAGAGCAAATGAGATTAGAAATATGTAGAAGAAAAAGGATACGAATATCCCAGTACCTCCACCAAGCACCAGCAGTATTATAACTGCAAATACAGTGACCATTCCAATACCGAATCCCTTGACCTGAATTGCGGACACCACACTTGGGGAGATTGTCTCTTGAATTTGTACGGTATTATGTGGACCACTCTCCTCCTCAAATGTCGGATAAGCACTTGCAACGACGTCTTTGGAAGCCACCGAATTATAAGTAGAAAGCATTACTATTTCTGGTATTCCAAGTGCTGAAGAACAGCAGCACGTACAGGTGCAACTGCCACACGGAGGGGCTAATATATTCCCCGAGTTGCTCACTTCAGAATACGGTGAGATAAATCTTGAGACATCCATAGTAGTGAAAACTAGATATACAATATAAACTTTTTGAGCAACCATTAGATAGTTTGGATTCGTAAAGATTCAATACTTACTCTTCCATTTCAGGATTTCCCAAAGAAGAAAAGTCCTTAATCTATGCCAAAAATACACAAATATGGGCAAGCATCACCATGACCCTATCGAATTCGACGAGAGTGTTCCAGGTGTTCAGAAATACTGGGATACAAAGCAACAGTATCTAAAATTCGAGACAACAGTTCAGGAAATAGAGGAGAACTGGGTCAAGTTGGATCACAATCTCTTCTATCCTGAAGGAGGGGGACAGCCAGGTGATACGGGAGTGTTGAAAATAGATGACAGAATACTCGAGGTTATCGACACTCAGAAGAAGAAGGATGGAGTGTGGATCAGGATCAAAGGTGACGGTCTGAGTTCGGGTGATCATGTATACTGTGAGATTGACGAGAACAGACGGTTGGTGCTCAGTAGAAACCATTCTGGACAGCACCTCCTTTCTGCTTCGTTCTATAGATTGTTTGAAGCAGATACTGTAAGGGCGGAGCTCCGAGTGGATGAAAGTCAGATCGATCTCGACAAAAAGTTGGACATGGATGAGGTTACGAAGGCCTTCGACCTCTGTGTGGAACAGATAGGGGAAAGCCTCGACATATCAACGAAGATACTCAAAAAGGCAGATCTGAAGAAGTATAATCTCAGGGGAGAGCTTGCCAAGGTTGGCGACAATGGAATTTACAGGGCAGTACAAATTGGGGATGATAGAGACCCTTTCGACCTCAATCTCTGTGGAGGTACTCATGTTGGTAGCACTTCGGAGATCCTCTCTCTATCCCTTTCCAAGATCGAAGCAAAAAAGGTGAGATTCACCAGTGGAGTGGCTAGTTTGGAGGAACTTACTCGCAGGAATGCGCAGAATCTCAGGATTCTCAGGATACTAAATACCAGCGAGGATAAGATGATCACAACGGTGCGAAAACTTCTGGATGATCAGACTGCAAACGGACGAAAAATCAATAAGATGAATACTGAGCTCTTGTATTACAAATTCAGGGATATGGACTGGATAGATGGTAAGGACATAAGGTACAAAATCCTCGACCAGATTGAGGGAGATAGATCCCAGCTTGGAAGAATTTTCGACAGTCTAGGAGAGAAGGAAGTCATGATCTCCAGATTCAGCAACGGGGTGATAACAATCGCTTCTGGATCCGAAGAGGTATCAAGACGAGTGTTTGAGAGCCTGCGAAAACTTGGTATGAAGGGCGGTGGAAAAGGGAAGATCCTTATGGGAAAGGGGAAGGATCTTGAATGGGGAGATCTTGAAATCTAAAGATAATACACTGCCTTTTTGACGAGTGACAGTATCTCATTGATGACCATCTTGGCCTCAAACCGGATATTCAGTTCAGGCGTTTCAGAAATTTTTTTCTTCCTCTCTTCTCCCACTAAACCAAGTGCGGTGTATTTCTTCAGGAGTTTCTTCTTGGAGAGAGACTTGTCCCACCAGCGGGTAATAAACCTAAGATCGGAGTCAAGAATCAGAATTTGAGGAGTGGTCTGTTTCCCACCTACTCCAAATACTTCCTTAAAATCATATTTCTCCTGTACTTCATTCTTATAGACTATCCTGTACTCCCATTCAGGGATATTGTCTGCTAGAGTTGTAAATGCAGGGATTGCCACTGCACAGTCAGTACAGTCCAGTTGTCCGATGATCAAGAACCTAAGGGTATGCCTCAACTCGTCAAGATTCAACTCCTCTACATACTCAGATATTGACTCAGTCGCCATCTTGTATCTATCATGTCCCTTGGTCATATTCTGGGTGTAGTGATCAAAGGTTACACCCTCATTGTACAAGGTTTGAACAGCGTCTGTCTCCGCAATAATCATAAAATTTTCTAATTATGTAATGATTTAAACTTGACGATTACTGTAACTATTTGGTTCTAAGCTCTTCTTCTTGATTTATCTGGGTCAGGATATACCATAAGCAGAAAGTGAAGCAGCTCTGGTATTGGATACAGCATACGATTTGCGAATATGGTTCTTGAGAACTGTCCCAATGTAGGAAATATTTAAATATACCCCCGATCATTGGACTATTATGAATATACTCGATTATCCGGGACTACTGTTTTTCCTCCTGCTAGCAGTTGTTGTTGGATACCTTATGTACAAGGACTCCAAGAGTGCTAAGCCGCTTCAGAATATGGGGAAGATCCACACAATCACCCAAGGTGTGAACCTTCACAGTGAGCAGTTTGACAGAGACAACCAAGCCTTAGATGACTTCGCTAATGAGATCAGGACCGAACAGGGCAACGACTTGTTGAATTAGTCCAACCAGTCTTAGAAGGGCTTAAAGAACAGAGAGTTAAGCAGGAAGAGTGTACCTTATCTACATAGATGAGTCCGGTAAACCCAATTTCAATGATCCGGAGAACTTTATCCTCTCTGCAGTCGTCATCCACGAATCAAGATGGTTTTTACTTGACAAACTAATTCGTGAGATGAAGGATCGGAGATTTCCACAAGAGTCAATTTACTTTGAACTCCACATGGGTGAAATCGCGAGTTCGACGGGGAACTATAAAGGCCTGGATGTTCCATCAAAGTTCTCCATTGCTAAAGAACTTGTTAGCATAATCAAGAGTGCAAATCCTTTCTTGATTTCAGTGGTGATAGACAAGAAGAGGATCACAAAGAAGAAGAAGCAGAACGAAGAATTTGTGAAAAAGTGGGCGTGGAATTTAATGTTTGAGAGATTGGAGGTTCTTCTGAACGAGATGGGAGACGATTTTGGATTCATCACGATGGATGCCGAGAATGAGTGGGAGGATAGAACCATACGTCGGCTCCTCAGGATCTTCAATAAGGAAGGGTCAAAGTATGTACAATCAACAAGGTTGATTACTGAAATTGGGTTTACAGGTTCAGAATATAGTAATATGATCCAAGTCGTAGATGCAGTCTGTTGGGCTGTTAGAAGGGAGTACAGAAGAAGACACAATAGTGGAAATTCAAACGTGAAAGACCGCCTTGCTCGAAGTATGTTCACCGCCCTCCGTCCTCTCCACTTCTCTAGCAAGAAGCTGGGAAAGCAGTATGGATATAAGGTTTTTCCATAATAAAAGGAAGTGGGTAAGAGGCTCTATTCGCCACATCCCCGGTTGGGATCAATTTTTGTGGAGATGATCCCTCAAATATAGGGTTTACTCGGTTACTAATAAATGTATACTAGTGTGAATGGAAATATTTCGAGGTGGTTAGCTCACTTTTAATTTGGAGATCATGACATATTCAATTGTATAAAGTTTAGCTTCTGCCAGAACTATAGTCTCTTTGCTCCTTCTGAAGAATATTATACAGGTTTAATATTTGGACTCCTCAAAGGGTGGAGCTTTTGCCAAGGCAATATCCTTCAAGAGTACCTCTCCTTTAACCTGACACACCTTTCTCTCAGATCATCAGAGAGTTGGTCATCACCTATCCAATTTTCGACATCCTTGATCCTCCTCTCAAGATAATCTCTATCGTCCTCCGCGGCTTTAAATTCTATTTCTGCCGCCGTGATATGCGCCCTGTTCACTTCCTCCATGTGCTCAAGGAGAATCTGATCGTTGATCTCCAACCCCATCCGCTTTAGCTCACTAAGTTCCACCATCTCGTGGATAAGCAACCATCTGCTCTGAAGTACGTCATCAATTGTTGTGATATCCCCGTATGGAGACTCTGCAGAGAAGTACGTGATAAGGTCTCCTGCAGTTATCTCGCAAAGATTGGGGAAGAGATTTTGCACAAGTGGTCTGAGGTCATTCATAAGTTTGGAGATTTGTTCCATGGAGTAAGCAGACTGATTTCTGGCCATTATCAGGTCAAAGATGAAAGCTTTGGGTTAAATCACTTTCGGATAGATATCGGACAGAATCGTTGGATGAGATCCAGAAGATGAAATTATAGAATGTATGGAAATTCACCAATCAGGATTTGAGAGATTACGACCTGTAATCTAAACCTCTACTGGATTAGAGCCGATCTGGTCACCGTGAAAATGTCCACCTCTAGTCCCGTGTAAGTGACTTTCTTTATACCATAGCATACAAATAATCCTCGTGGACATGTGATTTGTCCATGGTGAATCAAATGAAATTCAAAATACTCATGAGCATGTCAATCATACTCTCCCTCACGTTCTCCCTGACGGCACCAGTTGCCCATGCGAAGGTCAAGAATGAGAGGTCGGGTGATAATGTGTCTCTAACCACGGACACTCTCGCCGTTGAGATCAAGGGTGGGGGCAATGTACCGTTCTTCTTCTTCTACAAAGTAGGCGAAAATGAGACGACGTACAAGCTCCAACTCAGCCAGATCTTCGAAGCAGAGGATGACAACTCTGACGGTGTGTACGATAATGGCACGGACAAGAAGGTCGCAGGATCTACCCTTGCACTGTCCTCCCTCAGCTGGGAATTCTCGGACTTCGATATCGAGACAAGTGCCAGTAACGAAACCCAAGCGGTCCATTTCAACCTTACATCATCTGCCAGTAAGGGTAAACCAAGTAATGATGATCTTGTTCTACAGTTCAGAATGCATCTCAATGCAGATGACGATGCATCCCTGAAGTTTGACGTTGTCATTGATGGCTATACTTTCTCCTCCGAGAGTGCTATGCTTGTGGTAGCGTTCAAACTCACCTCGACCGACAACAGTGAAGCGGAACAGAACCAGAACCAAGTTCGTTTCGGCAATGGCTTCTTTGAGTCCGAGGAGAGTGCAACGGATGATAACGGTACCATCAACGTTGGTCTCTCCTCACAGAACGACGGAGGATCAATGATCTACCTCGCATACGAGCATTTCGAGGGCAGGATGACCCACGACCCTACAATCGGTGTAGCATCGAATACAGCTGGCACTGAAGTCACGGATGAAAGCTCAGTTTCTCTTACCAGTGAGATTCCCGCATTCCCTGAGCTGTCCAGAGCGACTTTGGTGTCCATCACTGCAGTATCGACTATCGCATTCTTGGGTATTATCACCCTCATTACCTCCAAGAAAAGACAGTAAATCTAATGTAATTCAGTCGTAACTCCCCATTCAACCAATATGTACAAACCCAATGGATATCTTCAAATTTAGCAGATCAATGATGTCAAAAATTCTATTAGGTTTGAGGAGATCGGAAAGGCCAGTATAGAAGGATGTTTTAGATGATGTACGGTCTCTGATTTTGGTCTTTAGAATTTGTGTCTAGAACAACTGTAGAAATCGCCGTAGAGCCTTCCTTCGACGGAAAGAGATAATAAACACAGATCAAGAATCGTTCTTATGGGCACAATTGGGATGGAGGAGGACAAGATCTTCACGATTCTCTCGCACCCGCTTAGGAGGAAGATCCTAAGACATGCGTTCAAGGAGGGGAAGATCTCCTACACGCTCTTGGCAAGCGAGTGGAACGTCTCAACTGGCTCCATCTATCACCACTTGAAAAAGCTAGAGAATCTTGTTAGGCAGGAAGATGACCAGAGTTATGTG
>JALWRB010000188.1 GCA_027077875.1 Candidatus Heimdallarchaeota archaeon | reverse complement strand
CAAGGATATATCCAATACCTACCGCAGCGAATGAGATAAGTCCACCAGTCAAATCAAATGGTTCTCCATGTACTCCAAGGTACTCTGCCAACCACTCCTCGGAGAGGAAGGAATTGAGCTGAAAGTATGTCGTCACTCCCCAGTACAGGGACTCGATCACGACGAGTGCTGAGAGCACAACCAGAGCGATGAGCATTGGGGACTTAAACACACTGGGTTCGTGGGGTTGGGACTCAAATGTATCGAATTTCTTGGGACTTCCATCTTCATTCTTCCCGAAGAAGACCTCGAGGAAAAGTCTTACGGAATAGAATGCAGTGAGGAATGCGGTGAAGACACCGACCCAGTAGTACACCTCTGCAAATGGAACCTTGGATGTCTCGACTGCCAAGAGAACTGCGTCCTTGGAGAAGAAACCAGAGGACAGAAATGGGAAGCCAGAGAGTCCGAAGAGTCCGATGAAAGTCGCACCCATAGCTACGGGCATGTCCTTCTTCAAACTGCCCATGTCCCTGATGTCCTTAAGTCCACCAGAGTTGTGTATCACTGCACCTGCGCTGAGGAAGAGTAGTGACTTGAAAGTTGCGTGGGACAGCAGATGGTAGAATGCAGCGGTCTTACCAGCCGCGCCGATTGCCATAGCAATGTATCCCAGTTGTGAGATCGTGGAGAATGCCAGTATCCTCTTGAAGTCCGTGGCAACGGTAGCCATCGAGGCGCCCATAAAGGCGGTCAAAGTCCCGATAAGGAGGATGAATGAAGCTGCAGCCATCGGATCGACCTCAGGAAGAATGGCCTCGAAGTTCTCTACCTCGTAGATGAGACCGAAGTTCCTGATCATGAGGTAAAGACCTGCCTTCACCATTGTGGATGAGTGCAGGAGCGCTGACACTGGTGTTGGCCCCTCCATCGCCTCGGGTAGCCACCCGAAGAGTGGGAACTGCGAGGACTTTCCGATTGCAGCACCAAAGAGCAGAATCCCAGGAAGCACCAAGCTCTGAGCAGGGATGTGGAGCTCCGCGAGTGCGGGGTAGTCCAGTGTCCTCTCCGTGTTCTCAGGGAGGATGAGGATGAGGAAGATAGCAATCATGAAGGCGACGTCACCGACTTTGTTGTAGAGGAATGCCTTTGTACCGGCTCTCCTTGCAGGGTCTTTCTTCCAGTAGTATCCGATGAGGAAGTAGGAGCTGACTCCGAGCATTTCCCACCAGATGAAGCTCATGAAGAGGTTACCAGAAAGGATGAAACCAAACATGGATCCGGTGAAGAAGTTCAGGAAGGCGTAGAACCTTGTGACCTCGGGTTCACCGTGGCTCATGTACTCGAAGGCGTAGAAGTGGACGAGGAAGCCAATCACACCCAGAAGTAGTGTCATCAGGACACTTAGGGGGTCGATCATGACTCCAAACTTGAAGTTCGTGCCAAGGATCATTGGAGCCTCACCGACGATGATCGTGGTGTGCTCTGCCTCCATACCGTATTCCCCGAAAAAGTACATTATCAGCATGGTGATGCTGGTGACGAATGATACAAGGAGTGATCCAACTCCGAGGATTGCCGTATAAATAGGCACGGAGTGGAGATGCTTGTGTTTCTTGACCTCAAAGTACCTGATGAAGATCAGGATGAATGAGCTTATTATAGGTGCGAGGATAATCACCAACGCAAGGTTGACGAATTCCCCACCCGTCACAATTGTAGAGCTTTCTGCAGCCATTTTATTCTGCCTCCGAAGCCTCTCCGAGGGAGAAGATATTACCAAGTGTGATGTCTCCGAATGACCTGTACACCGAGATGAAGATCGCCAGACCGATCGCTGCCTCTGCTGCAGCAATCGCGATGATGAACAGTGCCATAGACCACCCGGTGAAATCGACAAGCCCGTAGTACGAGTTAAAGGCGATGAAGTTCACATTCGCTGCATTGAGCATGAACTCAATCGAGATGAGGATACGAATACCGTTTGTCTGTGTGATCACACCGAGTAATCCCACCGAGAACAGTACGATCGAAAGTAGTAAGAACCAGATTATATCTATCATGATGATACCTCCTCCGTTTCTACTCCAAGCTCGTTGATGACCTCCTTGTCGGTCAGGGCCAGCCTTACTGCCCCTATAAGTGCACCGAGTATAAGCATCGCCAAGAATGGAATGACGTGGTTGTATGTGGTCCAGAGGAACACTGAGAAGTCATTGACAAGTGCAAACCCATCGTCAAGGCTGGCGATGGTAGTTGTGGTCAAAGCTTCGGGTCTGCCCCTGAATGTCAGTATCCCCATAGTAAAAGCGAGAATTACGGTAATGAGGTAACCGGTTCTCATTGTCTGCTCATCGATAATAGTGGTATTCTCCTCGATGAGCACAGCAGCGAAGAGGATAAGAATGGCTATTCCACCACCGTAGACGCTGATGTGAAGAGCCATTAAGATCTCAGAGTTCAAGAATATATAGATGAACCCGAGAAGAACCATGGCCATCAAGAGGTAGATTGCAGCCCTCATAACCCGAGGATCAGCAACTGCCATAGAGGCGAAGTATACGGTGAGGAGCATGAGTGGTGCGATGATTGCTGCATCGATCCCCAACATGACAACCAGTCCTCCAGAGAAGATCACGTAAAGGATCATCTTGAGGAAGACATTCTCGAAGAATCTCATGATTATAGGGAAGATGAGCATCACACCGAGTGTGATAAAGAATAGTGTAAGACTAACTGCCATTTAATTCGTCCTCCTTGTGGACCTGTAGTGCAGGTACATGAATAGGAAGATCAGCACGAATGTTGATCCACTCACAATCCACTGGTACATTACTCCAGCAGGGAGACCGAGCAATGGGGGTGAGATGAAACCGAGCGTACCGATTGCTGCAATTAGAGCAATGGGGAGAAGCTGCTTCCAACCAAGGGAGAGAAGCTGGTCAATCCTCATTCTCGGGAGTGCAGACCTCAGCCAAGCGGCAATGATGACAAATAGGTACAGCTTAGCAGTGAGGACTATAAACTGTACTGGCCACCATCTCTCGAACTCCAGCTCTACGAATGGGATTGCGTCGTATCCGCCGAAGAAGAGGTAGATGAAGAGCAGGGAGTTGACCGTGAGGTGAATGTACTCCACCATCATGATCAGTGCGTATCTCCAGCCTGAGAACTCCGTTCTGGGTCCCATGACCAGCTCTGCTTCTGCCTCAGGGATATCGAATGGTATCCTCTCGGACTCTGCCACTCCTGCGATGAAGAAGACGAAGCCGGTGAAAATGCCGAGGAAACCGAGCTGGGGTGTGAAGAGGTTCCAACCTGCTCCAGCTTTCATCTGGTTCTCCGTGATAGTCATCAGGGAGAAGGAACCGTTGACGGCGATGATCGCGATACCGGAGAGGAACATCGGGATCTCATAGGCCAGTAACTGACCAGCAGATCTGAATCCACCGATGAGAGCGTACTTCGAGTTGCTGCTCCATCCACCGATAAACATTGCAGGGGGGAAGAGGCTGAAAATAGCGAAGACGTATAGGACGCCTACACCGAAGTTAGCGCCGATTAGGTTCGTTCCCCACGGGAGGGGTCCGAAGCTAATTATTGAAGTTATCGAGATTATAGCGATTGAGACAAAAAACCCTAGGCTATCAGCCCTCCTAGGCATGACATCCTCCTTGAAGATGAGCTTCAGGAGGTCAGCGGGGATCTGGAGTATACCCTTCCAGCCAACGTAGCTGGGGCCTCTCCTACCCTGCATCCTTGCCATGATCTTTCTCTCTACCCACGGACCGAAGAGCTGTTGGATCATTATCCACGATGCCAGAAGCAAAGTGGTGATAGACACAACAACCGGAACGATCATATTATCCGGTAGAAAGCTAAGCAGAGGTTGAATTAGCGGTTCATATACTGGCGAATCAGTCATGTAACAAGGCCATGCTCGACAATATCTATTAAAATCCTAGTTATTCTTACTCATAAAATTATGGAAATTAGGGGGATAACACATCTAATCAATATTACCCGGGATATACTATTTTGTCCTCATGATGATGTGGTAGCCGAATTTGGTCTTGACAGGTTGGGAGATCTCTCCGACATTCATCTTGAATGCTACCTCTTCAAATTCCTTGACCATCTGGCCCCTTCCGAACTCCCCGAGGTTCCCGCCCTTCTTCCTGCTTGGACAGGTTGAGTGCTCCTTTGCGAGCTGTGCAAAGTTCTTCTTGGTGACCATGTCCCTGATTTCCTGGGCCTCGGTGTACTTCTTCACGAGAATGTGTGATGCCTTGATCTTGTTGCTCATATACTCGTCTGCCTGTCTCGGAATTATAAGAAGTATTTGATCTGGGGAATTTGCCACCTGCTAATTCATGACGTATTTCCAGTCATACAGAAGCTTCACTCAATCCATGGAAGTATCTCAGGAAGTTCTCTCCACCACTCGTCATCGGGGTTGTCAAAACTCTGCACATGGGTGTGCCCTTTGGAGTCATTGGCCCCCAGTCCCTTGGCAAAGATGCTCGTCCTCCCAGACTTTTCGAGGAACTCACTCCACGGATTCTCCAATGGGACAGGGTTCCTTGCAAATATGATCCCGATGATCTCAGCATCGTGGAGATTAAGCAGGTGGTCAATGTTCCAAAATAATTTCTTCGGAGAAGGTTTTTTGGTGTACTTTATTCCGATCTTGTCAAATCTCTTAAGTAATACCTCTCGAATCTTATGAGCGGGTCTGTCCGGTGTCTTGGAGCAATGACGTTGTAACCGATTCCCCAAGGTAGTCGATCCGCGTCTTGCCAGAGCTGATCCGACGTAAAAGTACTCGCCAGCATTGACATGGATCACCCGCCCACCGTCAAACCTGCCGAATACGACGTCATGAGGGTGTTCTAATTTAATCCTCAACAGGTAAGTTCCATTCTGATGGGATTTACCGATATCGTATATTTCCATATCTCTTCCTTAATTTCAAGGTATTAAGAAGCTATGAAATAATACTGTATTAATGAGAGTATAATTTCTGTTTCACTATATCCGTAGTCACAACAGTTAAAATCGATACATAAAGATTGGAATTCGGTTATTTGTTGTGTCCCGTCGAAAAGACTGTTCTATGTGGTTTGTGATGGATATTTTAGGTCAGAAATGGAATATACCTATCTTGCTTGAACTAATTAATGCAATGAACTCGAAAAGTAGATCCCTTAACTATACCGATCTCCGTAACCTCATCCCTGACATCAGTACCAAGGTTCTGGCTATGCGATTGAAATTCCTTGTGAAGGAGGGGGTGGTAACCAAGATACCCAACGAGGTGACACCAAAGAAAGTACGGTACAAGCTCTCAGAGAGTGGACGGGCCCTCATCCCAATCCTTGATGACCTGAGGAAATGGAGTATCCAGTACGGAGACTGTGACAACCAGACCTGCCTGATGGGGGTCTGCAGACATGCAGTCACCATCCAGACTGTCTTGAAGTAAAGGTAATTATACACACATTGAGAGTCTAAAATGTGAAACTCGTCCTAAAGATCCACAGATCCCTGCGTAATCCAGAAGATCCGGAGGTAATCGAATACCAAGGTGAAGGACCACTTAGAGCACTCATACTTCAGGCGGTTTCTAATCATGCATTCATCAGGGATGTGCTTTTTGATGGGGAGAAGCTAAAGCCAGGAATACTCTACATCTACAATGAGACTGAACTCTCCTCCATGGGATTATTGGAGGAGCAGATCGAGGAGGATATGGTCATCAAGATCGTTCCGATCCTGCACGGTGGATAATTATCTAATCTGGGGAGAGACCACCTCAAGTATACCCTTGAGCATGAGAGCGGTACCAATAATTCTCATCCGGAGCTTCCCGAGGTAGGTACCTGTCTTTGCGGAAAGAGTACACTCCAAGGTGTTGCTGGACAGAAGATCTACCCGTGAGATGGAGAGAACTGGAACTTTGTGATCCTCCTCACCCTCGTAGTAGAAGACGATGTGCGCATCCGTCACGATAAAGAACACGGGTCTTTGGTACTCGTAGTGTCCTGAGGTCTCCATTGGCTGATCTACATAGATAGCGACTCCCGAGTAGAGGAGACGGATACCCGTGGTCTCCACCATCTCGATGATCTGTGAATCCGGCATCTTCCAGCTGGACAGCAGGATATTGTAGAATACCCTCGAAATCTCCGGACTCTCAATGGACAGGAGATTCTCGATGATCTTCCCTATCGGTGGCTGAAAGATCAGTATCCTCTCCCTCGAAAAGAGGACAACAATGTCATCTTCGATCGACAGCTGAAGTATCACCACCTCGTTGTTTGGACGGTTACGTGGAGAAAGAGAGTTGATCAATTTGCCGAGGGTCTGCTTGTTGCCCGTGATCAGGTACTCGAAGTCATTGACATCAAGTTCACGTACCTCAAT